>NZ_JACJDT010000004.1:0-54864 GCF_014163675.1 Pseudoalteromonas sp. SR44-5 | reverse complement strand
TGTGCCTAAGCACGCTGCGTAGATCCGCCGATTATAAACCACTCTACTATTCAACGAATAAAGAATGGTGGGTCATGATGGACTTGAACCATCGACCAATGGATTAAAAGTCCACTGCTCTACCAACTGAGCTAATGACCCGCTCTGCTGCTGCAACAAAATGCAACAAAACATTAATACGTAAATCCGCCGATAAAGACCATTCTATTATTAAATAATGAATGGTGGGTCATGATGGACTTGAACCATCGACCAATGGATTAAAAGTCCACTGCTCTACCAACTGAGCTAATGACCCGCTCTTTTTGTCGCAATTCGAGTGGTTGAACCATTCGTTTGCTGCGGGCGCTTATAATACTTATTTAAAAAATGAGTGCAACAGAAAATGTCTCTTTTTTTAAGTTTTTATGTCTAGTTGACCAATTTTAGACCGCTTATGACAAAAAGCAGTCTAATCAAACTGATTCTACATTTTTGAAAGGCGATCAGTGGCCAATTTTGCAGCAGTTGTACTTGGGTATTGGTTAAGTAAATCATTAAAGGTTTTTGACGCTTGTTCGGCTAAACCTTGCTCTTGTAATAAAGTACCAAGCTTTAACATTGCATCTGGACGCTTATTTGAATTTGGAAATTCATTTACAACAACTTTAAAATGTTCCGATGCTTTTACTGGATCATTTTTAATTGTTAATAATTGTCCTAACCAATAATGAGCGTTAGACGCATACACAGAATTTGGATACGTTGTTAAAAACGTTTGAAACTCTGGAATTGCCTGATCATAGCGCTTGTCCTTCATGATTAATGCCACTGCACGCTCGTAAGCCTCATTCTCAGACAGATCAGAACTAATAGCTTGCGATGCAACAGGCTCTGCGTGTTGCTCAGCACTAGGTTGCGAATAAGCTTGGCTAACGCGATTTTCAATTTCTTGATACAGCTCACGTTGACGTTGCAGTACTTTTTCAAGCTTATAGGTCTGCTCTTCAGTGATCCCGCGAACCTGGCTCACTTCATCTTGCAGCCTATTTAACTGTTGCTGTAACTCAACTTGTAATAAATTTCTCGACTGCATCATACTTTCAAGGGCAGCAAGGCGTTTTTCTATACTCGATTGTGAACTCGCAGCTTCTGAAACAGGAGCGGGAGCAGCCCAAACATGGGTGCTCCCGCTCAATATCATGGCTGCCAAAATAATTTTCGGCTTCATAATGTCTCTAATTTAGTAAACTAGTACCGCACGGCGGTTTTTAGCGAAAGCAGATTCAGTACGTGATTTAACCATCGGCTTTTCTTCACCGTAGCTCACTACTGACATTTGGCTTGTAGAAACACCTAAACTTTGTAGGTATTTTTCAACTGCTTGGCCACGGTGCTCACCCAGTGCAATATTGTACTCAGGAGTGCCACGCTCATCAGCATGACCTTCAATTAATACTTTAACAGATGGGTTTTTAACTAAAAACTCAGCATGTGCACGAAGTAATTCGCCATACTGACCTTGAATAGTCGCAGTATCAAAACCAAAGTAAATCACTTGTTCTTGACGCAATTCGTCATACTTCTGACGAAGTTCTTCTTGTGCTTGCTGCTCTGGCGTTAATGTAGCAACTTCGACAGTGTCATTATCAGTTGTTTGCTCAACAGTCGCTTGATTTGATTGATTAGCTGCACCTTCATCGATATCCGAAGATGAGCTACAAGCTGCTAGTGTCATAACTGGCACAGCAATTAGCAGGCCTTTAAGTATTTTATTAAGTTGCATTGAGTAGATTCCTATATTGAGTAAACCAGCAAAAATTACTGTAAATAAGGCGACCACGCGGGTGCCTTTACTTGTCCATTTAGCACAGGTAACCGTGCTTTAAAGCGACCGTCCATTGATACTAGCGCTAGTACCTGCTTATTATTATGTAGCGTGCTATAGATGATCATCGAACCATTTGGTGCTACGCTCGGTGACTCATCTAGGCGCGTTCGTGTTAACACTTGAAATGCGCCTGTAGCCAGCTCTTTCTTAGCAAGATGGTACTGCCCGTTGGTACGGTTAACCATCACTAATTCTTTGCCGTCAGGGGTAATAGAACCAGCTAGATTCATATCACCATCAAAGGTCATTCGTTGTGACCTACCTGTTTGTAAATTTAACTTATAAATCTGAGCATTACCACCCCTTTCAGAAGTAAACACGATATCTTGACCATTCGGATGCCAAGACGGTTCAGTATCTATACTACGGTGGTTAGTCAATCGGGTTTCTTTACGCGTTGCTAAGTCTAGCATATACACTTCAGTAGCGCCGTTTCTGTCTTTTGATAGCACCAATAGTAGTTTTTTACCATCGGGTGAGAATTGTGGCGCACCATTAATACCTTGGTGACTTGTTATGAGTTCACGCTTACCAGTGTATAAATCTTGGATATAAATTTGGCTTTGACGATTTTCAAAGGTTACATACGCTAGTTTAGTGCCATCTGGTGACCATGCTGGTGACATAAGCGGCTCTTGCGAGCGTAATAAAACCTGCTCATTGAAACCATCATAATCTGCAACTACTAACTGGTAAGGCTTTGGTTCATCATCACGTACAATGACATAAGCAATTTTAGTTAAAAATGCGCCGCGCTCACCGGTGAGTTTTTCATAAATAACATCACTGATGCGGTGTGCATAACGTCTAAAACCGGTATCACTGATCACACTTTCGCGTGCTTCTTGAATATGATCTTGGTTTTTAATAAGTTTTCCGTTACTCATCATTTGCGTTTCACCACCAGTGATTTGGCCTCGGATAACATCA
The DNA here is from genome assembly GCF_014163675.1 of Pseudoalteromonas sp. SR44-5. NCBI lineage: Bacteria > Pseudomonadati > Pseudomonadota > Gammaproteobacteria > Alteromonadales > Pseudoalteromonadaceae > Pseudoalteromonas > Pseudoalteromonas sp. SR44-5. The sequence continues at coordinate 52,064 of NZ_JACJDT010000004.1, read as the reverse complement.
ATAAGCTCATAGCGTACTAAGTAACGGCCATCAGTTTGTTGTTCGACTTCACCAACTAAAATCGCTTCAACACCTTTATTTACCCAAGCGCCATAGTCTACGTCTGCGTCTTTACTAGGTAACTGTGGCATGGCATTAACGTCAATGGGTTTAAATTTACCGCTACGCATTAAATCCGCAGCAATCACATCACTGAGCTTTTGTGGAATTGGCCCCACACCTTTATACTTAAATGGCACGATCGCAATAGGTCGCGCGCCATCAATGCCTTCGGTTATGACTATTTCAAGTGCCGCATTTGCAACACTGGTAAAGCCTAAAACGAAAATTAAACAAACTGTTTTCAACTTGTTGAACATACCATTCCTTTAAAATTGTGGCTTAATTGTTAAGTTAATATTTTTTAATTGCTCAAACACATCTTTATCTTTAGAAACTGGCAGTGTATCAGCCATACGAACAGCTCTAAGCGCCGCTTCACATACTAACTTATCACCACCTAAAGATGTAACTTGTGTGACCAGACCATTAAAACCTAAGCGAATATTCACACGGCATTGTTGATTTTTCATCTTTTCATCAATTAATAAATTTTGCTGAATACGCGCCATAATTAATGCTTTATATTTATCAACCTCAGTGCCTACCTGTTGCTGACGTATTTTATTACGTGCAGCTTGCTCTGTAGCTAGTTGCTCTTGCAGCATTTGCTCTTGTAACGCTTTTTGACGTGCCTCTTCAGCAGCTTCTGCACGTTTTTTAGCAGCTAACTCTTCGCGTTTACGGTCGTCTTCAGCTTTCTTTAAAGCCTCTTCTTCTGCTTTACGTTTTTCAGCAGCAGCTTTAGCAGCAAGTTCAGCTTGTTCTTTTTGCTTTTCAGCCTGCTGCGCTTTTTCACGTTCTTTTTGCTCTATTTCACGCGCTTTTTTAGCTTGAGCTTGGGCTTGTGCGGTTTCTTTCTCTTTCGCGCGACGCTCTTGCTCTAACTTTTTGATCCGGCGGTCTTCAGATTCACGCTGTTTACGTGCATCAGATGCTCGGCGCTCTAAATCACGAATGCGCTTATCTTCAGCACGTTTTTTATCATCTTCTTTGCGTTTCAACTCAGCAATTTTTTGTTCAACCATTTTCTGGTCAACAGTCACCGCTGAAACAGCATTTTCAGCATCAGGCATAGCCTTGTTCAAGGTAACTTCCATTACTGTAGGCGGTGAAGTATGAAAACTCGCGGTTCCAATCAAAACGCCAACTATAGCGAGGTGCAATAGCACTGATTTTAATACTGAAGGACCCATATTAGCTTTTATTCCCTTCAAACGATTCAGTCATTAATCCAACTGAAGGTACACCGGCATTTTTTAAGAAATCCATCAATAATAGTACTTCTTGATACGATACTTTACCTGAGCCTTTGATCATCACTGGGGTTTCTGGGTTTTTCATCAGTTGCAACTTGATAACAGCGGCAACATCTAATGCTTCCATCGGTTCTTCTGGATCTGTACCGATACTGACATAGTACTTACCTTGTGCATCAATTGAAGCAATGATCGGGGGCGTATCTTTAGTATCAACTAAATCTGATTCTTCCATTTTTGGCAAATCAACTTTAACGCCATGAGTGATCAAAGGCGCAGTGGCCATAAAAATAATCAGTAGCACCAGCATTACATCAATGTAAGGAACTACGTTTATCTCTGCAACAGGACGACGCTTCTTACGCTGATACATTCGCTTTTGCCTCTATTTGGGTAGCTGCTTGACGGTGTAAAATATTTGCAAACTCTTCCATAAAGTTAATGTAGTTAGATTCTAGCTTTTCAACTCTATTAGCAAAACGGTTGTATGCAATAACCGCTGGAATAGCAGCGAATAAACCCATAGCTGTTGCAATAAGCGCTTCAGCTATACCTGGGGCAACCATTTGTAAGGTTGCTTGCTTAACTTCGCCTAACGCGATAAAAGCATTCATAATGCCCCATACAGTACCAAACAAACCAATGTAAGGACTGATAGACCCCACTGTTGCTAAAAACGATAAACTTGATTCTAATTTTTCGATTTCGCGAGATAACGCAACTCGCATTGAACGATGCGTCCCTTCCATTACAATGCTAGCACTTTGAAAAGAGTTTTTCTTATGGCGAGCAAACTCTTTAAAGCCTGCTATAAATAATGCTTCAACACCAGTTGAGCTACCGCTACGCGATGAGATCTCATTGTAGAGTTTACTTAAATCAATGCCTGACCAAAATTTTTGCTCAAATCGCTTAGTATTGGATAATGCATCCGAAATTGCTTTTTTACGCTGAAAAATAATTGCCCATGACATCACTGACATAGCTAATAATGCCAGCATAACTAATTGCACAAGAAAACTTGCTTCTAGAATTAAATCTAAAAAATTAAGCCCTGAACCCACATTAAACTCCTAATAAGATTTCTTGTATAAATAACATTTCATTATACGCTAGGTATATGACCGAAAAAATGGCCAAAAGTTGCAACTAGTGTATCTATTCAGCTCAGTACTGACAACGCTATTGCTGTGAATTAGCAACAAAAAACGTTGAAGAGCAGGCTGACTCCAGTTTTATAGCCTTGTTCGGCAATCTTGACGCAACAATTTAAGATTGTACTGCCGAGGTAAATACATGCTGGGGTGCTTATTTATAAACAAAAACTGTGTAAAACACCCTCTTTATTCACTCTTAATGAATAAACAAGCATAATTGACTATAAGCATAGTCATTGCAACAGTTTAACTAATCTATAAAAAAATCATTCAAACAAATAAAACATCACAAATTCAATAGATTAATATACGACCGTGAATTTTATGAACAAAAATAAAGCGCTCATAAAAATCTTGCTATTAGTTTTTTTTATCTGAAAATTAAATTTTTCTAGTTTGAACAAAAACCAACTATTGCGTATTATTCTCCCATACCGAGCTAGCGCAGCAATGAATACTTCATTCAGCCCAGTTCTTTGCAATATGATTCTGATTTTTCGTATTGCTACGCTTAAAGTCTTCTTGATAAAACTTGATGAATTTAAGCAGTGTTACTTAGATTACTTCCTTCAACTTGTTGTTTGCCCGCATTTTATGCGGGCTTTTTTTTGCCTGCAAATCACGCACAGCACTACCTCGCTATGGCGCATACAATATCGTTTACAAACTTAACAGTATGTGAATTGCATTAGCCCAAATAACTAAATAATCTAAACTTTAAGTAATATGCTAATCACGCGATTAACTTAAACACAGCAAAATAGACATTTGAATAGTGGCTAAAAGAACAGTATAGAAGATGTATGAGGTGGGTTTGCAGCCATACGCACGCATACAGCTACAATAAATGTACTTTATTCTTGTTTGGGTAATAAGCCAAAGTGATGATAGGCGTTATCAGACACAATACGCCCTCTTGGCGTACGTTGGATAAATCCTTGCTGGATGAGGTAAGGCTCGATCACATCTTCAATGGTTTCTTTTTCTTCACCGATGGCGGCGGCTAAGTTGTCTAACCCTACCGGCCCCCCCATAAACTTTTCAATGATCGCGAGTAAATATTTACGGTCCATATAATCAAAGCCGCTTTTATCGACATCAATCATATTAAGTGCCAGCTCTGCCACTTCGGCATTTACAGTACCGTCTGATTTAACTTGCGTGTAATCTCGTACCCGGCGTAATAATCGATTGGCGATACGTGGCGTACCACGAGAGCGTTTAGCAATTTCAATGGCGCCTTCATCACACATGGCTAAATTTAAATAATGAGCAGAGCGCCCCACTATAGTCGATAAATCTGCCACCGAATAAAACTCTAAACGCTGCACAATACCAAAACGGTCTCTAAGTGGTGAGGTTAACGAGCCTGCGCGAGTGGTAGCACCAATTAAGGTAAAAGCGGGTAAATCGAGCTTAATGGAACGAGCTGCGGGCCCTTCACCAATCATTAAATCGAGTTGATAATCTTCCATTGCAGGATAGAGTATTTCTTCAACTTGCGGGCTTAGCCTATGTATTTCATCAATAAAAAGTACATCGCCTTCTTCTAAATTGGTCAGTAGTGCGGCTAAATCACCGGCTTTTTCAAGCACTGGGCCCGAGGTTGTTTTAATACTGACATTCAGCTCATTGGCAACAATGTTTGCTAGTGTGGTTTTACCCAAACCCGGCGGACCAAATATTAATAAATGATCAAGCGCTTCACCCCGACTACGTGCAGCTTCTATAAATATTTCCATTTGCTGTTTAACATGGGGCTGACCAGTATAATCGGCTAATAGTTTTGGTCTAATCGCGCGATCGACTACATCTTCATTACTTTGTTCAGTCGCATCTATTAAACGATCCGCTTCAATCATGGTTTACTCACAACATTGATTTTAGAGATTCTTTGATCAGAACCTCTGTAGACATACCAGGCTTGGCCACTGATTTTACTGTTTTTTGTGCTTGCGCCAATTTATAACCTAATGACACTAACGCAGAGATTGCATCATCTGCCGCATTATTAGCAATAAGTGCGTCAGATGCGGGCTCTATAACTGCATTATCACTAAATGGCGTGAATAAGTCATTACCCCAATCTTTTAATCGGTCTTTCATTTCAAGTACCAGGCGCTCTGCGGTTTTTTTACCTACACCTGGCAGTTTCACTAAACTGGTGGCATCTTCGTTATTCACACAGCTAACAAATTGCTTAGCCGACATCCCTGAAAGTATTGCTAATCCGAGCTTTGGCCCAACGCCATTGGCTTTTAATAGCTCTCTAAATAATGCTCGCTCAATTTTATTATTAAAGCCAAATAATAACTGGGCGTCTTCTCTTACTACAAAATGAGTATACACAATGGCATTTTCGCCAATGTTTGGTAAATCATAAAAACACGTCATCGGCATGTTAACTTCGTAACCAACACCGCTTACTTCAAGCAAAATTTCTGGCGGTTGTTTTTCTACTAAGATGCCATTTAAGCGACCTATCATGTTATTTCCTTAATCGTCCTCTAACGGTTTTACTGGCACTGCCCGCTAGTTTTATTAAATTTTGATCGGAATGAGCATGGCATATCGCAATGGCTAATGCATCGGCTGCATCCGCTTGCGGTGTGCCTGGCAATTTTAAAATATTTTTAACCATATGCTGCACTTGCGATTTATCGGCACCACCGTGCCCTACCACCGCTTGTTTAATTTGCCGCGCCGAGTATTCAAACACCGGTAACTCAGCCATTGCCGCACCAACAATTGCAGCCCCTCTGGCTTGGCCTAATTTAAGAGCTGAATCAGGATTATGCGCCATAAATACTTTTTCAATGGCAAAATGATCGGGAGAGAATTGTTCGATTAGTTGACTGATCCCTTGATAAATCATTTTTAATCGAATAGGAAACTCGTGATCGGCCAGTTTTATACAACCGCTGCCTAAATAAGTAAATTTAGCACCTTGATGGGCAATCACCCCATAACCGGTTAATCGTGAGCCAGGATCAATCCCTAAAATAATAGCCAATACTTGCCCAATCAGTGTAAATAGTTAAGTACGCTAATAATGCCAGAGCACTGTATAAATTACCAGTGCATTATTGGCATAAAAAAGCCCGTAAAAACGGGCTTGTTTAATTGCTAACCTTTTAGGCTAAAGAGCGTAGTAACCCTTGGGTATTTTTACGCATGGTTCTAGCTATCATAAAGTAGCCTAGTGATGCCACAAACACACCACCCACTAATGGTCCAATAAGCCAAATATGCGGGTGCAGCTTACCTGCTAAGTCAAACATCTCACGTTGCACTATTAATAAAGCCACATCACTGACCAACGCAGCGACAAAACCAGCAGCGCTGCCCAGCAATAAAAACTCATATAAAGTGGCATTTTTTATTAGCCGCCCTTTGGCGCCTAAGGTACGCAATATGACAATTTCCTGCATCCGTTCACCAAGGCTTGCTTGCACTTGCGAAATTAAAACTAAGCCACCACACATCACCACTATCGCCAGTACAAATCCAATTGCCAGCGATACTTGCGAAATAGTAGAACGTATTTGTTTGACAAAGCTGTCAACGTCGATGGCGTTGATTGTCGGGTAGGCACGTAGTAGCTCACTAAAGTCGCGTTTTTGATCGGCTTCGATACGCACCGATGAAATATACGTCGCAGGAAAATCACCCAGTACATCAGGACTTAATATAATAAAGAAATTAGGCTTTAAAGTAGCCCAATTAACTTTACGAACACTGGTGATTTTGGCATCAAATGACTGGGCGCCAATCAAAAATGTTAGCGTATCACCCAGTTTCACATCTAAACGCTCTAGCATAGATTCTTCGATCGATGCTTCAGCGGTGGCATTGTCGGCAAACCACTGCCCGTCTATGATCTCATTTTGCACAGGGACTTGCTCTAACCATGTAAGATTTAGTTCACGGCCAATACCTGCGCGTGCTTCTTCGTCTTTCTTCTCGTTGTCTTGCAATGAGACTTCGCGAGCAACTAATTCACCATTAACAGCGTTTACGCGACCACGAATAGTCGGATAGAACTCAGATACTTGAATATTTTTTTGCTCTAAAAAGCTTGTTACGTCTGGCAATTCAGTTTCGGTTATATTTACTAAAAAAGCATTCGGCGCGTCGCTTGGAAGTTGCGATTGCCAATCTGCGATCATATCGTTTTTCAGCACCACTAAAAATAACAATAGCTTTATTGCCAACGAAAAACTGATCAACTGTACCGCATTAGCATTGGCACGTTTTTGCAACGAAGCAATCGCTAATGACCAACTATTCCCCGGGCGCAATCCTAGTTTACGTCCGCTGCCAAAAATTAATCGAGATAATACAAACAGTATTGCAATCAAAATTAAAGTAGAGACAAACAAAATAGCGGTAATTTTAAGGTTATTACTAAACAACCACATTAATAAAAAGACTGTTAAGCCCGACATCGCTAAATGCACTTTACTTACTAGTAGCTTATCGCCTAAGTTACGGCGTAATACCCTAAGCGGTGGAATATCAAATAAATCTAATAACGGCTTGATTGAAAACATCACGGCACAGATAACGCCAGTACTAATCGCCACAAACCACGGTTTTATACCCGCTGCAGGAAGAGTATTGTTCATTGATTTAGCTAAATAACTAGTGGCTATCTCTTGTAAACCATAGCCAATGGCTAAGCCAAGTATGACCGACAAAGCACACACCAGTGATAAATGCAGTAAGTAAATTTTGCGAATTGTCGATCGGCTACCACCTAAGGTTTTCATCATCGCAACTGGGTCATATTGGCGTTCGCAATAACGCTTTGCAGACACGGCAATCGCCACCGCCGCTAAAATAATGCCCAATAACCCCGCTAATAATAAAAAGCTTTCAGCGCGGTTTAAGCTATTTGCAATCGGCGACTGTCTGTCTTTAACACCATACCATTGCTGGTTTTCTTTCATTTGTGGTTTTAGCCAGCTATAAAAGTCAGTAAGGTTACTCTCATCCCCTGCATACAACTGGCGGTAAAAAACACGGCTGCCCGGCTGGATCACTTCAGTTTTGTCTACATCTTGGTTATTTAACAACACACGACGACTACTTGAAAAAATATTAAATGGCGCATCTGGCTCTTCCACCAATACTTTTTCAATATTAAATTGCGCAGCGCCTAGCTCAACCGTATCACCTACTTTTACATTTAGTGCATAAAATACCGATTCACTAAACCACACATTACCAACAGTTGGCCCTTGCGTGGCCACTTCAACCTCTCCGGTTAAACTGCTTTTAACTTTTAGTTCGCCCTTAAGTGGATAATGCTCCGACACCGCCTTTACTGAGCTTAATTGCATTTCGTCATTAGCAAACAACATAGTATCAAAGTAAGTGAGTTGTGCGGTTTGTAAGTTGTATTCGCTTGCTGTTGTTAAATATTCACCCGGTAATTCATGGTTGCTTGCCAGCACGCGATCAGCGGCAATAAAGGCACTGCTTTTTTGCGCTATGCTTTGCCCTATGCGATCAGTCACCATAGAAAGCGTTAAAACCGTCAATACCGCCAACGCTATGGCCGCACAAATCACCGTGAGTTCACCACGGCGAAATTCACGGCTAAATAATTTTAATGCTAATTTAACCCACATTCGCCACAGCCTCATTGGTATTTTTAACTAATTGACCCGCTTCAATTTGTAACACATGCTGACACTTTGCTGCTAACGCCTCATCATGTGTGACTAAAATCAACGTCGTGCCATGAAGCTGATTAAGCTCGAATAACAGTGACTCAATTAACTTACCATTTTTGCTATCAAGATTTGCTGATGGCTCATCGGCGAATAAAATCTTTGGTGTGCCAATAAATGCGCGAGCAATCGCTACACGCTGCTGCTCACCACCAGACAATTGCGACGGATAATGCTCAATACGATGACTTAAACCTACTTTTTCCAGAAGATCGAGTGCTTGTTGCTTGGCATTTTTTTCACCAGCAAGCTCTGCCGGTAACATCACATTCTCAAGTGCTGTTAAACTCTGTACCAACATAAATGATTGAAATACAAAACCGACTTTTGCAGCTCTTAATGCCGCACGCGCTTCTTCATCAAGTTCATGCAGCGGCTCACCATCTAAATAAATTGATCCCTGAGTCGATTGGTCAAGCCCTGCGAGCAAACTTAATAAAGTTGATTTACCTGAACCTGAGGTACCAACTACAGCAACTGAGTCTCCAGACTTGACATTAAAGGTGATGTCACTGAGGATGGGCAAATCCCCTTCAAGGGTATTAACCGTTTTAGAAAGACCTTTAACCTGAATGATATTTAATTGAGATAGCGCTGACATATGATGTATTCAATCCTACGTTTTATTTTCGTTTTACTATTAGTAATCAAACCACTTAGTGCGGCAGCTGACAACACAATTTTAATTTTAGGTGATAGTTTAAGCGCCGCCTACGGCTTAAAACAAGAGCAAGGCTGGGTTAAACTGTTACAAGATAAGTACGACAACGAGCAAGCGCCGATCCAACTTATCAATGCCAGTATCAGTGGCGAAACCACCGGTGGCGCACTGCGTCGTTTAGACGCCCTGCTTAATGAGTTTCAACCGAGCCATGTACTTATAGAGCTTGGTGGTAACGACGGTCTGCGTGGCTTTCCAATTAAACGCCTAAAAGAAAACCTAGCCAGTTTAGTGAGCAAAAGCAAACAAGCTGATGCCAAAGTAGCGATTATGGTAATACACATCCCGCCTAACTATGGGCCACGTTATACCGGATTATTTATCGCTAGCTTTGCTGAGATTGCCGGTGCCACAAACAGCCATTTAATGCCATTTTTTATCTTGAATGTCGCTGCTGATAATAGCCTGATGCAAAACGACAACATACACCCTAACAAAACTGCTCAACCTATACTACGAGATGTGATGTATAAATCGATCAATGACTGGATAAATAACTAAACATCCTCATAAAATGATTTATTTCACTCAGTACGTGCAATAAATGTTCAAACAAACAAAAGCTTATTGATTTTTGAAAAAATATACGTACTATTGCTTGCAACGTCGGTATGTAGCGCAGCTTGGTAGCGCACTGTCATGGGGTGGCAGGGGTCGAGAGTTCGAATCTCTCCATACCGACCATTTAATTCAACAACTTAACCTCATTTATATATAAGTTGTTTTCTTTAAAAGCCTTTCGTGTAGCCAATCTGTAGCCACTCTACTCATTTTATAGCTGGGAAATAAAGCTTACTTCATTTAGCTGTTCGTGCGTACTGGTTACGAAACTCCCGTTTTACGATATCTGAAAATACCCTAAATAAACTTAGCTAGTTTCGTGTATTGATCTAAGCTATTGCGTAAGCCCCACACACCAGAAAGCCGTTTCTTTGTAGATACCTAAATAAGCTTTTCCGAGTCCAATTGTTCCCCCAGCTTGTCTTAATACCTTTATTATTAAGGTGATTTACTAAAGCATAACAACTAGGATTTTTGTATCGGCTAGATTGATTGAGCAATTCCACCAGCGCTTTAAAAATTAGTTTATCGTTTTCTATTCGATGTGAATTTTGCATAACTCCCCTTTATTAAGTCATATTATACCCTTTTATATGCTAATGTTTGGTTGGCAGAGTTAAAGCATGTTTGTATAGCTATCAGCATATGCTTGAAGTTCAATTCTACAATCAAGCTACTTTTTACTATTAAAGTTTCTAAGGAGAGATATGTTTTTTTCTAAAAGTGATAAATCAACACCATCAAATACTAAGCCTGACTGGAGCTTAAAAGATAAAGAGCTAATAAATAATATAACTGGTAACACATATAATACATCAGACTTAGCATACGCATTAAAGAAAGACGGGCATAATGCTATTGCAGCCATTTGGTATAAAGGCCAATTTTTATGCAACTTAACAACGCTCTACAGCCAATCTGGTATTTATAAAAATCATGGTATGAAAGAATGCGATGCTTTCATAGAAGGCTTCGACGATACAAACCTAGCTGACCTAAACAGCAATGAAATCGAAATATCTTTGCCTTACCTTAAATTCATGAACAAAGAATTTGGATTAGCGGGAATCAGAACCCAGCAAAACCAAAACCATTACGATGTGCTCTATTATGGTAAATACTTAACACAAATTTCTGAGTCTGTAGCTAACACAATAGAGAAAGCTAAAGATATCCACCTAACCAGAAAATATGGTGTTAATGGCAGTAAAGCCAAACAAGACTATGATAAACAGAAAATAGAACACGCTATTGCAAGTAAACTAAACAAAGTTGAAGCAAAAGACGTACTACTGACAACCGAAACAGCTCTAAACTTAAATATTACAAAACGTATTGATGTTATTACTGCCGAATGCGCTTATGGCATGAACATTTTTAAAGATATTTTTGCAAGTTTTAGTGATACTTTTGGAGGTCGCAGTAACAGCATACAAAACACGCTTAGAGATGCCCGTCAAACAGCACTAACTGAACTCAGGAAAGAGGCTATCTCTGTTGGTGCTAATGCCGTAATAGGTATTGATCTAGACTACAGTGAGATATCAGGCGGTGGTAAATCAGGTATGTTATTTATCGTTGCTTCGGGCACAGCTGTAATTATCGAGAATTAAATATATTATATGTGCTCTATACTGCCCGAAAAGCCATATCAAAATTCTATTCAAAGAAGTTAAAATACCTCTTTAATATATTGTTATTAAAACACTTTTATTTTCTATAGGTGCTTTCGCAAAGCCTATATATCTTGAATGCGAAATTATAAAACTAGACAGCCACTCTAATTGAACAAACAATGCTGTTCCACCACACTTACTTTTTAGATTAAGAGTTAATCTTTTACTACAAGGTTACTTTCATTTTTTCTATTTAATAAGTTATTAATCCGCTTAAACCTAAATTGCGCGCACGAAAATGACTGCACAATTGCAGTTTTAACTTTTTACTGAGGGCTTTTAACTTAACTTCTATATTTGCACAAGCTGACCTTTGTGCTGAACAAATTTTAACTAGATTAAATATTCTAAAGCATGTATTTTGTTTGCCAGGATAAAGTATAGGGACATTAAAATGAATAAAAAATTAATATTATTGGCTTTATTTCTTGGGGTAACACTAACCGCGTGCGGCGGTTCAGGTAGTTCAACTAAGCCACAAGTAGAAAATAATAATCTCAGTGATAGCGATAGCGATACATCTACCGATAGTTCAACCGGCTCAGGTGCCATTACTGCTAAAATCAATCCGATCCAATCGGTATACACCGGTTCAACGGTCAGATTAGTAGGAACAAGTAGCATTGTTCCTGCCATTTCAAGCGTGGATTGGTCAATTATTGAAAAGCCTGATAATAGCTCTGCAAAAATAGCAAATAATAGCAGCCTAATGAGCGAGTTTGTTGCCGATATAGCTGGTACATATCAAATTCAGCTAATCATTAAGTCAGGTTCAACAGAGTCTATTGCTACAGCGTCAGTGAGCATTTCAGATAAACCGATTGAGCCAAAAAATCATGCCCCAACAGCTGTTATTACTCCTTTTGAGGAAAAAGCGGGTAAAAATAAGCAAGTAACACTAAGTGGAAAAAATAGCTCAGATGCTGATGGCGATAATATTTATTATAAGTGGCAAGTTACCAGTGCTAACAATGCATTAGACTTCTTTCTCACCAACCCTGAAGGACAAAGTGCTAGTTTTGAAGGAAGAGACTATGGCATATTCACGATCAGCTTAACGGTACATGATGGTAAAGCCTATTCAGAAACGGTAACTAAACAGATAGAAGTATATGATGATAGACCAGAGCTCATAGCATCATTTGACGCACCTGAAACCGCTGAAGTGAACGAGTTTATTAACCTTGATGCAAAAGACAGCATGCAATACAATTTTGCGACTCCTATGTTTAGCTTCGACAGTATTCCTGCTACCAGCAAGGTAACATTAGCCTATACTATGTCGTATATCTCCTTCTTTATTCCAGATGTTGCCGGTGAATACAAGGTTCGTTTTACACTCAAAGATAGAAATAGTGACCGTACGGAATCAGTCGTAAAAACAATAACGGTCTCAAAGGAACAGAGCGATGCTGGTAAAACAGCAATTTCATTTAGTACCAACCGAAATGCACCACCAGCACTTAACGTCTTGCCAAGCCCATTGCTTAATACCTTTGTCCAATCAGAGCAATTATTCTACGCTGAAGTACAAGATCCTGAGGGCGCGCAAGTAGAGTTGAGCTGGAAGTGGCTAAATAGGCCAGCGAATAGCCAAGCAGATATTATTGCTGAAACAGGTAGCCGCGCTAGAGTTCGTTTTGATGTTGCTGGCTTTTACATTTTACAAGTCGCCGCCTCTGACGGAGAAAACACCACGAACAGGTTTGTCGCAATCAAAGTAGAAGATCCCGATAACTCCGCGCCGACCATTATCGATGTTGAGATGTTCGGGAATAAAATCAAAGGCAGTAATTTAACACTCAAAGCACACGCCTATGACAAAGAAACAGATCCCATTACCTACACATGGCTCGTATTATTGCCAAATGGCAGGGTTGCATCTATTGGTAACGAAACAAGTGATACAGCAATATTGCCTTTAGTTTCCTCAGGTAACTATCAAGTGCTTGTTTATGCAAAAGATGATATAGCTCCTTATTCGAGTCATAAACGCATTACATTTATCGTTGAGTAACAACTGATGCGGCACGCTTAGCTCGTGCCGCTCACTGTCTTTCTTAGCTCTATCATCAACTCCTTTACCCTGTGAATAAACGAGTCAACACTCACCATAAGCCGATTCCTCTAAAAGATATGCTTGAGTTATGCCCAACTCAGCTAGTTTTGTCTCCGCTTCTTGGCAACTAAACTCCTACTAAAATAGATAGCCATTTTAGAGCTTGGCAGTAGCCTGTGAGCTCGATGGATTTAAGCTCAAGTTACGTTTATTGATAACTAAAATTACGCAGTCCATTTTAAAGCTAACTAATAAGCCTATTTGACTAATTACTTAACCATTGCAACTTGGATCAATTGCAAATATATTAACAAAACTACTAAGTAGAAGGATTTACTGATGCCAGGTGCCTTTGCACATATTACTGCGGCTAACTTAGCTACTGAGAATAACGCCCTGATTGGAATGAATATTCCTACCAAAGCAAAGCTGATCTTAAGTCAAAATCAAAAATACCTTGAGTTAGGCTGTGTATCGCCTGACTACCCTTATTTAGCTGTGGGTAATTCAGAGCAAAATAAATGGGCTGATTTAATGCATTATCACAATACCGGTGATGTAATTAAAGAAGCAGTAAAGTATTGCAAAAATCTAGAGGGATCAGCGCAAGAGAAATGCTTTGCTTGGCTGTGTGGTTATATGTCGCATGTTGCAGCTGATATCACCATTCATCCGGTGGTCGAGCTTAAAGTGGGCCCGTATGAGCAAAACCAAACTGACCACCGCACTTGTGAAATGAATCAAGACGCTTACATTTGGCCAAGGTTAAACTTGGGTGAAATTGGCCTTGCTGATCGCTTTCGGCTTAATATCGGCTCATGTAGCAGCCAAAATAACTGCCTTGATGAAGATATTAAACAACTGTGGCAGCATGTTTTATCGCATATCCACCCAGATTACACACAATCAGCAGCTCCTGACTTTGATGCGTGGCATTCAGGCTTTCAACTGGTTGTTGATCATGCTGAAGAAGGATATCGACTCTTCCCATGGGCAAGGCATGTTGCGGCAAACAATGGGTTACTCTACCCTCGCCAAGATGAGATTGATTACACTTACATTGAGCAGCTTAATACTCCAAATGGCCCAATGCACTACGACGACATTTTTAATTTAGCGGTTGAAAATATACAGTATTTTATATCGATTATTGCTAATGCTATTTTTAATGATGGAGAGTGCTGGCAAATTTGTAATTGGAATTTAGACAACGGTAAAGACGAAAATGGCAACTTAACCGCGTGGAATATTTAAAATGAAATACTTAACTCTAATCTTAGTAATTGTTTTATCTGTGGGCTGCTCTAGCCTAGCTAATGCACATGATCCAGAAAAGATGGCTGATCTTGCATCACAACTAAAAGATATTTCAGCCGCGGTTGATGGCACATTAAAGTTCAGCACCAAAACCTATACTGATCCGCAAGCATTACTAATGGCTGCTATCAACAGCAATAAAAACAAACTCACCCCTTTTGAGGACTATCAGTTAAAAGTTTTCATTCAAGATAAAAATGCCATTTTATTACTGTGTGAGGATGACATTTTACTTATTGAAGATGCTGGCTGTACTGCGCCATCCGATATCCAGCATTGGCAATCAACTGACACTCAAGCCTGTAAAGTTACTATCAACGCCAGCAAAATTTGTAAGCGTTAAAAAATTGCGATTTATTCTTTTTTATAAAGTTTAATTAGGCCAACTTATTTTTTAAATACAATGTTTACCTTCATTAATAAAAGGAATTTCAATGAATAACAAAATAACCAAGGTACTTATATTTTGTATCGCCCCCCTAATATGTGTATTTAACCTACACGCAGAGCCTTTGCTTTCCCCCTATCCAAGTGCCAAGCTGGAGAACTCCGTTATTTTAGCGGGTGAAGAAACTCGCCTTGTTACAAAGTTTGTTGCTACAGCTGAAAAGTCTCAACAATTTGAGTATAAAAAATTCATTGGTGATACAGGCCATTACGCTTATACGATAAAAAATGTTGCTTCGTTAAAGGTAACAAAAAATTATGAAAGTGCGTTAAGTGATGCTGGTTTTAAAGTGGTTTATACATGTTCTTTAAGTGATTGTTATTCAGGAGATAAACGTGAACAAAGAAAATTATTAGCTGAAAAGTCTAGCTACTTTAACCCTAGTAATCAATTCCAACAACCTCACTATATTTTCGCCACAAAAGGGGATGAGTCCCTCGATGCTGCTATTTCGTTATTTGTTGGTCAGTATAAAAATACGACGCGAGTATTATTAACTACAGTGGATATAAAAGACATTGAATCAGGACTTGTCACTGCCAATTTTGACGCATTTACCAAACACAATAATAAACAGATAACCAAGGCACCACGTAAAGATAAAGGGGGCTCGGCAGACCATCCATTAATAAGTCGCTACCCAGGCAGTTATATTGAAGATTACAAACAGGTTGATTATGAAGAATTCAGCATTCCTGTTGGTATTGTTGATACAAAAACAAAGACACTGCCAATGCTAGACGTTACCGGAGACTTAACCCAAATTACTTATGTCGTAAACAGGGTGTCAACGCTAAAAATTTATCATAATTATCTAAGTGCTTTAGTAAAAGCAGGGTTTGAAACGGTATTCTCTTGTCAAAAAGATTCATGCAGTGGTAATACCAGAGATAGGTTAATCCGTGAGGATTTACAAAAGTTAGGGGATAAACTCGCTGTAAAACAAGCTTATAATTACTGGCGCCAACCTCGATACCAAGTTATGAAAAGTACTGTTGAGGGCCAAACTACCTATGTAGCTTTTTTCATCGGTAACTATGAAGGCGATTCTCGTATTCAGCTTGTAGTGATGCGGAGCGAGCCATTATTAACTGGGTTAATAGAGACAAATAGCGATAAAGTGTTAGAGCAACTTAAGCAAAAAGGTAAAGCCTCAATCTATGGGGTGTTATTTGACTACGATAAAGCGGTCATAAAGCCTGAATCTAAACAATCATTGGATGTCATTGCGCAAGTTTTAGAAAAAAATAAGGCATTGAGTTTGTATGTGGTTGGTCACACAGATGATAAAGGCTCTGCAGAATATAATTTAGACCTTTCTAAACGTCGGGCTGATGCGGTCGTTAAAGCTTTAATTGCTGACTATGGTATCGCTAAAACAAGGTTAATACCTCAAGGTGTTGGCCCCTATGCTCCCGCAGCCACTAACAAAAACGAATTAGGTCGAGAGCTGAATCGACGTGTTGAGTTAGTCGAAAGGTTATCTGATTCAAAATAATTACGTATCGCGAAAAATGCATATTAACGCCATTGCCTTAATATGCATTTTTATCACCAATTAGGTACGAAGTTCTATTGCAAAGTGGTCACTAGGCTCGCATTGTAAACTAAGCCTTTATCTATAGTGGCTTTAAAACTGCAAAACGCGCCATTCACTAAACATAAATTGGGTGCAACATGTCCGATATCAGCGTCGATGATAACTGGGAATAAACAATTACCTAACGCAAGCTCCAGGGCTTGGTAATAATCAATGTCTTGCTCTGGAGAGCTAAGCAAAGCACTACGCCCCAGAATAATACCGTTAATATCAGCAAACACACCATTTAACCGCAACGCCATTAAAGTACGGGCCACTGCTGTAGGTGAAAGCTCTGCATTTTCTAAATAAAGTAGTAAACCTTCTGGCGCATATGTTTGCTTAAAGTTATGCAGATCAAGATATGGAGAAGCCAGTAACACGTTAAGTGAGTCTAAACAGCCACCAAATAACCGCCCCGTCAGCTCTACTTGCCTTGAGTCTTGATAGTTTAGGCAGCGCCATTGACTCGGCTGAGTATAATCAAATAATGCATCTGGCTCTTTTGCGTAATCAATCACTTTAGTCTGATAATACTTGGCAGGCACCTGTTCGAAATAGCCATTTTTCTCAAGCGCCAGAACATCAAAAACTTGCAAGCAGTAATTGTCTTTCTCGTTAGGATGTAATTGCATTAGATTTGCAGCATGAAGTGTTACCCAACCACATCGCACTGTAAGCATACAGGCAAACGTGCTCACATCTGAAAAACCTACTAACCACTTTGGCTTGGCAGACTTAACCGCATTAAAATCAATATACTGAAGTACTTCCATGGCAAGCTCACCACCCCACGGCGGCATAATTGCGGCAATGCTGTCATCTAGTAAGAACGCCATTAGCTCATCAGCGCGTTGTTTTGCTGGGCTACTTTGTTGTCTTAAGCATTTACCCTCGACTACTAGGTAGCCACGGCGTGTTAAGCCAGAAAGTACGCGTTCCAGGCGTGGGTGAAAGATACTCTCAACACCGGATGAAAATGCGCAAATGGCAATTTTATCGCCGTTTTTTAATGCGTCAGGAAAAGTAATTGCTGTCATCAACATCTGCAAATTATCAATACGTTAGCTTAACGTACCCAATTTATTAAGAAATGTCGAGATTGTTTATGGCATAAAAAAACCGATGCAAGCATCGGTTTTTAAAAACGTGAAAATGAGTAAAGTAATTAAATGTACTCAACCTCAATGATTTCGTATTCCACGTCGCCTTTCGGGGTTTTAATGATCACAGCATCATCTGCTTGTTTACCAATTAAACCACGGGCAATCGGTGAATTAACCGAAATACGGTTATCTTTAATACTTGCTTCATCATCACCAACAATTTGGTATTTAACTTCAGCATCAGTCTCAACATTAACGATTGTTACTGTGGTACCAAAAATAACTTTACCCGTATTTGGTAGTTTAGTCACATCAATGATTTGTACATTTGAAAGCTTAGCTTCAATTTCTTGAATACGGCCTTCGCAAAAACCCTGTTGCTCACGCGCTGCGTGATATTCAGCGTTTTCTTTTAAGTCACCATGTTCACGTGCAACTGCAATATCAGATACAATTTTTGGACGGGTAACTGTTTTTAATTCGTTAAGTTCTTTGCGCATTAAATCTGCGCCACGAACTGTCATCGGAATTGTTTGCATACTTTTCTCACTTAATCCCAAGGCCGATAAACGGCCTTGGCACATTTCCTTAGTTCAATCGCAGGTGTAGTTCTTGAACTGACGTCACTTTGCTGCGGTCGTCTGCTTGGTTAGCAGTACAGTTAGCAAATGCCGCATTCAAGGTCGTTGTATAGTTAGTTTTGTGTTGCAATGCACCACGACGTAACACCTTCGAATCTTCGATCGCTTGGCGACCTTCGGTAGTATTAACGATATAGCTATACTCGCCATTTTTGATTCTATCAAGAATGTGCGGGCGACCTTCAAATACTTTGTTTACACGACGTACTGCAATACCAGCATCTTCAAGTGCAGCGGCTGTGCCACCTGTTGCATCTAGTTCAAAACCTAGGTCTGTCATGGTTTTAGCTAGTTCAACAATACGTGGCTTATCGCTATTACGCACAGATAGTAACGCGCGGCCACCGCGTGGTAAAGTGTTGCTTGCACCTAATTGTGCTTTTGCAAAGGCTTCGGCGAATGTATCACCGACACCCATTACTTCACCAGTAGAGCGCATTTCAGGGCCACGGATAGGATCCACACCTTGGAACTTAGCAAATGGCAATACCACTTCTTTTACGCTGTAGTAAGGTGGTATCACTTCTTTAGTAATGCCTTGGCTTGCTAAAGATTGACCCGCCATACAACGTGCCGCTACTTTTGCAAGTGCCACACCGGTCGCTTTTGATACGAACGGTACCGTACGCGCTGCACGTGGGTTTACTTCGATTAAGTACACTTTGCCATCTTTAACAGCAAACTGTGTATTCATCAAACCAACCACGCCAAGCTCCAGTGCCATGTCAGTTACTTGCTTGCGCATTACGTCTTGCACTTCTTGTGATAACGAATGGGCTGGTAATGAACAGGCTGAGTCACCTGAGTGAACACCCGCTTGTTCAATGTGTTCCATGATGCCGCCGATGATCACTTGCTCGCCGTCGCAAATTGCGTCAACGTCAACTTCAATCGCATTATCTAAGAAACGGTCAAGTAGTACTGGTGCTTCATTTGATGCAGATACGGCTTCGGTCATGTAACGACGTAAGTCTTGCTCGTCATACACAATTTCCATTGCGCGACCACCTAGTACATACGAAGGACGTACAACCAGTGGGAAACCAATTTCAGCTGATTTTAAAATCGCTTCTTCAGTTGAAGTCACAGTGGCATTTTCAGGCTGAAGCAGGTTTAAACGCTCAACAAGTTGTTGGAAACGCTCACGGTCTTCTGCACGGTCAATCGCATCTGGTGAAGTACCAATTACTGGCACGCCGTTAGCTTCAAGTTCACGGGCAAGTTTAAGTGGTGTTTGACCACCGTATTGCACGATTACACCAACAGGCTTTTCTACACGTACGATTTCAAGTACGTCTTCAAGGGTAATTGGTTCAAAGTATAAACGGTCTGACGTATCGTAGTCGGTAGAAACCGTTTCAGGGTTACAGTTAACCATGATAGTTTCGTAACCGTCTTCACGTAGTGCAAGGGCTGCGTGAACACAACAGTAATCAAATTCAATACCTTGACCGATACGGTTAGGACCGCCACCAATAACCATGATTTTATCACGATCAGATGGGTTAGCTTCACACTCTTCATCGTACGTTGAGTACATGTATGCAGTATCAGAGCTAAATTCTGCAGCGCACGTATCAACGCGCTTGTATACTGGCACGATGTTTAATAAATGACGCTTTTTACGAATTTCAGCTTCAGACACACCGGCAATTTCAGCGATACGAGGATCAGCAAAACCTTTACGTTTTAACTTACGAAGGAAATCAGCGCTTAAGCCAGCCATGCCCACTTCGGCAATTTTAGCTTCGTCTTTTAAGATATCTTCAATCTGTACTAAGTACCAACGGTCAACTTTGGTTAACTGAAACACTTCTTCAACGCTCATGCCGTGACGCATTGCATCAGCAATATACCAAATACGCTCAGCGCCTGGCTCACGTAATTCACGGATGATTTTCTCTTTCGCTTTCGGATCGTCAAGTGCCACGATTGGGTTGAAACCCGTTGCGCCAACTTCCAGACCACGTAATGCTTTTTGTAACGACTCTTGTTGGTTACGACCAATCGCCATTACTTCGCCTACAGATTTCATTTGCGTGGTTAAACGGTCGTTTGCACCAGCAAATTTTTCAAAGTTAAAGCGAGGAATTTTTGTTACTACATAGTCGATTGATGGCTCGAACGACGCAGGTGTTTTACCACCGGTGATGTCGTTTTGTAGTTCATCAAGTGTGTAGCCTACCGCTAGCTTAGCCGCGATTTTAGCAATCGGGAAACCGGTTGCTTTTGAAGCAAGTGCTGATGAACGTGATACACGTGGGTTCATCTCGATAATAACCATACGGCCGTCATCAGGATTAACACCAAACTGTACGTTTGAGCCACCTGTTTCAACACCAATTTCACGCAGTACTGCCATAGAGGCATTACGCATTAATTGGTATTCTTTGTCAGTTAATGTTTGCGCAGGAGCAACGGTGATTGAATCGCCAGTATGAACACCCATTGGGTCAAAGTTTTCAATTGCACAAACGATAATGCAGTTGTCGTTTTTGTCACGCACAACTTCCATTTCGTACTCTTTCCAACCGATCAATGATTCATCAATCAATAGCTCGCTGGTTGGAGAAAGGTCTAAACCGCGTTCACAAATTTCTTCAAACTCTTCTAAGTTATACGCCACACCGCCGCCGGTGCCGCCCATAGTGAAAGAAGGTCGAATAATACACGGTAAACCAATGCGTTTGATGATGTCTTTTGCTTCATCCATTGAATGAGCAATTTCAGCACGCGGGCATTCTAAACCGATATTTCTCATTGCGATATCGAAACGTTCGCGGTTTTCTGCTTTATCGATTGCATCAGCTGTTGCGCCAATTAGCTCAACACCATGCTTTGCCAATACACCGTGCTTGTCTAGTTCTAGCGCACAGTTCAATGCGGTTTGACCACCCATTGTAGGTAGTACTGCATCTGGCTTTTCTTTTTCAATGATTTTTTCTACCACTTCCCAATGAATTGGCTCGATGTAGGTCGCATCAGCCATATCAGGATCGGTCATAATTGTTGCAGGGTTTGAGTTAACTAAAATAACTCGATAGCCTTCTTCTCTAAGTGCTTTACACGCTTGAGCACCAGAGTAGTCAAATTCACAGGCTTGGCCGATTACAATCGGGCCTGCGCCTAGGATAAGAATGCTTTTTATGTCGGTACGTTTTGGCATTGTTACTCCGGTTTAATTAGTTGTTACGCGCTTGCATCAAATCGATGAAGTGGTCAAATAATGGGGCTGCATCGTGTGGACCTGGGCTTGCTTCAGGGTGACCTTGGAAGCTAAAAGCAGGTTTGTCGGTGCGGTGAATACCTTGCAACGTTCCGTCAAATAACGATTTATGCGTAGCACGAAGGTTATCTGGTAACGTTGTTTCATCGGCAGCAAAACCATGGTTTTGCGCAGTGATCATTACTACGTTACGGTCTAAATCTTTCACTGGGTGGTTACCACCGTGATGACCAAACTTCATTTTCACTGTTTTTGCACCCGAGGCAAGGGCTAACAATTGGTGACCTAAACAGATACCAAAAATAGGAATTTCAGTTTCTAAAAAGGCTTTAATTGCTTCAATGGCGTAAGTACACGGTTCAGGATCGCCTGGGCCATTCGATAAGAAGATACCATCTGGGTTAAGTGCTAACACGTCAGCTGCCGAGGTTTGTGCAGGTACAACGGTTAATTTACAACCACGGTCTACAAGCATACGGAGAATATTACGCTTCACACCGAAATCATAAGCAACAACGTGAAACTTTTCATCGGCTGCGTTTAGAGTTTTGAACCCTGCGCCTAATGTCCAGCTTGATTCACGCCACTCGAAATTTTCCTTGGTTGATACTACTTTCGCTAAATCCATACCTTTTAAGCCTGGGAAGGCTTGCGCAGCTGCGAGCGCTTGGTTTTCATCTAATTCGTCACCTGCAATAATACAACCGTTTTGAGCGCCTTTATCGCGCAAAATACGGGTAAGCTTACGGGTGTCGATGTCTGCAATACCTAAGATATTACGTTCTTTTAAGTAATCATCTAACGATTGCTCGTTACGGAAATTACTTGCTAGCAGTGGCAAATCACGGATCACTAGGCCTTTAGCCCAAATGTGACTCGCTTCTTCGTCTTCGCTGTTAGTACCCGTATTACCTATGTGTGGGTACGTCAAAGTTACGATTTGTTCCGCGTATGAAGGGTCAGTCAGAATTTCCTGATAACCAGTCATTGATGTATTGAATACTACTTCACCGACAGACATGCCGTCAGCGCCGATTGCAGTACCGCGAAACACTGTGCCGTCTTCTAGAACTAACAGAGCGGATTTAGTCAAGTTAACCTCCTAACAGTAAAAAACGGGAGTAAAGTCATTTGCTTTACTACCCGTTTATAGCGATTGGAAACACGCAATTATGAATTTTTGGCAAATTAGCGCTATTTTATAGTAATTTGCCTTTTAGGTCTAACCCTATTTCAATAATCAGTAAAAATAAGCCCTATAAGCCAAAAAAGCCACCAAACACCCAAAAAAGTAACTAAACTACTTCAAGTCGAGGACATCTTGCATGTCATAAAGTCCTGCAGGCTTATTTTTCAACCAGCCCGCAGCTCTTACTGCGCCTAATGCAAAGGTCATTCGAGAACTTGCTTTATGAGTTAATTCAAGCCTTTCGCCAGAAGTTGCGAAATATGCGGTATGTTCACCAACTATATCTCCGCCTCGGAGCACCGAATAACCAATTTCATTTTGCGATTTTTCTGTTTCTACTCGGCTGCGATCAAATACCGCAACCTCATCATGCACCCACCCTTTTGCATCGGCAATTGCCTCACCAATGGCAAGTGCAGTGCCTGATGGCGCATCTATTTTATGGCGATGATGCGCTTCAAAAATTTCGATATCTAAATCATCACCAAATTTAGTGGCGGCGGTTTGCACTAAATTCAACAGTAAATTTACGCCTACGCTGTAATTTCGCGCAAACACAATTGGAATCTGCTTGGCAGCCGTTTGTAACGCCAGCATATCGTCGTCATTTAAACCGGTGGTGCCAATCACCATCGGGATCTTTTGTGCCACAGCTGTTTTTAGATGCTCACGCATGCCTGCTGGCAATGTAAAATCAATCAATACGTCAATGTTCTCTACGCTGCGCTCATCACTGAAATTAACAGTCGGAGGGGCTGCACTATTCAATTGATTAACAGCAATATTTAATAAAGGTGAACTACTACGTACATAGGCTGCACCGAGCTCGGCATGATTATTCTTATGTGCGGCTTCAACTAGTGCTAACCCCATTCTTCCGTTCGCGCCAAATACGCCAATTCGATTCATTTTAATTAACCTTTGCTTTTATGTTGGCTAGATTTTATCTAAAACTCATGTAATAGTCAGGTACGCCTTTTAAAATAATAATAACAGATACCCATAGACTTTAGCCATCTATACATTTAAACTTCTTTCTTTGCGCCGATTTGGTCTTTGGCTTGCGGGCGCTGTTGAGTTACTTATCACTTTGATAAGCACACAACTAAATGCTGCTAAAAGAAGGATGTTTTTGCTGCACTAGTTGTCTATGAGTTATCTAACGAGGAATATGATGCAGCCATCATTTAATAAAACTAATGCAAAGTTATCTTTGCTGCCGCTACTTACGTTTGTCGCCTTATTTTTAGGCGCGGGTTTATACCTGCAATCTCAAGGAGTTGATTACGCTTTTTATCAGCTCCCTGCCCCAGTTGCGATTTTACCGGCGATCATGCTGGCGTTTATCCTTAATAAAAACACCATTAATCACAGTGTAGAAACCTTTATAAAAGGTGCTGGTCACAATAACATCATTACCATGTGTTTAATTTACTTACTTGCAGGTGCTTTCTCCGCCGTTGCCGGCGCTACAGGGGGTGTTGACGCTGTTGTTAACGCCGGTTTATCACTTATTCCACCAGCATTACTTTTACCGGGCTTATTTTTAATTGCAGCGGTAGTATCTACGGCCATGGGTACTTCAATGGGCACTATCGGGGCGATTGGCCCGATTGCGTATGCGGTCTCTATTAAAACCGGTATTGATCCAGCATTAATGGCCGGTACGATTGTGTCAGGTGCGATGTTTGGCGATAACTTATCAATTATTTCTGATACCACCATTGCTGCAACGCGTACCCAAGGCTGTGAGATGAAAGATAAATTCCGTGAGAATTTAAAAATCGCATTGCCAGCAGCTATCCTCACTATTGGTTTATTATTCTTTTTAACTCCTGCGGCTCAAGCAGTAGAAACTAAAGATTACGATATTCTATTAGTACTACCTTATGCATTTATTTTAGTACTAGCGGTGATGGGCTTTAATGTATTTGTGGTGCTGTTCAGCGGTATTATATTTGCGGCACTGATGGGCTTTACTGGCAGTTATGAAGGTGCCAGCTTTGTAAAAGACATTTATAAGGGCTTTACTGATATGCAAGAAATATTCTTGCTGTCGATGTTTATTGGTGGCTTATCAGAGTTTATTCGTATTAACGGTGGCCTTGATTATATCGCGCAAAAGATTCAAGCCATTACTAAAGTCATTGCAAAATGGCACCGGAAAGTGGCAGATCAACTTGGTATTGCCGCGTTAGTTATGACCAGCAACGTATGTATAGCGAATAATACCGTGTCGATTATTGTTGCCGGTCCTATCGCCAAAAAACTTGCCGATGATGGTGAGATCAGCGGTAAGCGTTCAGCAAGCTTACTGGATATTTTCGCCTGTGTTACGCAAGGATCTCTCCCTTATGGTGCACAAGCGTTACTACTTGGCGCAACATTTAAAATTAGCCCGTGGCAAGTATCAACCTCATCTTACTACTGCTTTATATTGGCATTTACTGCTATAGCTGTAATTTGCCTACGCCGAAATAAGGCATAAATACTTAAGCAGATGCGCTCACGTTTGGGCGTATCTGCTATACTTTGCGCTTTACTCCCAATTAAACATATAGTTATGAATATAAAATCAACATTATCTTTATTCGCCCTTTGTGCAGTTAGTACATCTAGCTTTGCTGCAAATTGGAGCACAACGCAACTACATTTAAACTACGGCGATTTTAAAAACCCATTTACTGAACAAGAAGCAGGTACATCAATCGCTTCACTGCAACACGCCTCTGGCTATGACTATGGTGATAACTTTTTCTTCATAGATTACATTAATGATAATGTTGATGATGGCTATCAAGACCGTGACTTTTATGGCGAATGGTATTCAACTTTTAGCCTTTCTAAAATAACCGGTAATGACTTTTCGTTTGGCGCTATTGCTGACGTTGGATTAACAGCGGGCTTTAACGCCGCAGGTGATGCTAAGGTATTGAAGTATTTACCCGGTGTTAAAGTAAATTGGCAAGCGAAAGGATTTAGTTTTTTATCAACCCTAGTTACGGCCTATATAGATGATAACGAGGGTGTTGCGCGTGGTGGCGCGCCTATTGAAACTAACAGCTGGATGCTAGATGTTGCATGGGGTTACCCGTTTTCGATTGGTTCACAAAAATTTAATATAACTGGCCATGTTGAATATATTGCTGAGCGCGAAAATGAATTTGGTGAAGATGTTAAGGCGTGGATCTTAGCGCAGCCTATTATTACTTGGGACTTGGGTAATGCCATCAGCATGAAAGAAAACACCTTACTACTTGGTCTTGAGTGGCAATATTGGCACAACAAGCTAGGGACCGATACCACTGAGTCGGTACCGCAATTTCATGTTGAGTGGACGTTTTAGCGAGTTAGCGAGTTAGCGATAATAATAAAGCGCGATATTAATTGTATTGCGCTTTTTTTACTTACCATGAACACAGATCACGTTAGCTTTATTTCATAAACACCTAAACGCTGCTGTTGCTGATTAGCAAGGAAGATTGATGTCTCTTTTTGATAATATTTAAATTGTGCGCCTGCGCGTTGCACAACCTTTATACTCGCTAAGTTTTCCTCTAAACAACAAAACTCAATCACTTTTGCATGACTATTATTTTTTATATAAGGCACTATTTTAGTAAGCACTTGATTCATGGCTCTTTGCCCGCGTGCAAAATCAGCTAACCAATAACCGCATTCAGCACCTTTACTGTCAGGATCAATGTGTTTAATACCAAATACACCGCTTAAGCGATCCTCTATATATACCGCAAACCACTGAGAACCTGCTTTACCGCTGTGTAGTCGTTCATATATATAACGTTTAGTTGAATTAACATCTATTGCGTAATCCACCCAAGGTAAAAATTGACTCAGATTTTCCCGACTATCGGCGATAACTTGGTAAAGTTCAACTGCGTGACTAATATCTAATGGCTTTAAAGTTATTGAATCTGAAATCACCAGTTCCATTTAGTCAGCCTCAACTACTTTTGCTAAACGCATATGTAGCAGCGGAAACGGCTTTCCTTGACCATCTAATTCAGAGCGCCCTATTTGCTCAAACCCTCTACTTAAATAAAAACCATGGGCTTTAGGGTTTTGCTCGTTAACATCAACATGAGTTGCTGCTAAATTATCAATCGCGTAATTAATTAAGAACGTGCCAACCCCCTTCGCAAAGAAAGCCGGCTCAACAAACAGCATTTCAATATTGCCGCCAGCAACGCCAATAAACCCAATTATTTTTCCACTGTTGTCTTTACAACAAAAAAGACTAACAGCATCAAAATAATGTGCCAAAATCAATGGTTTCAGTTCATCTATGTGTTGTTGGGTTAAAAAGTCATGGGTATGAGAAACGCAAGCTTCCCAGATCTCAATTAAAGAGGCGTAATCTTTTTTCTCGGCGGATTTAATAAGCATTGTTAGTTCCTTTGAATATTAAAATAACCATCATCAGTTTTGCAAAAATATTGTAGCGGAGTTGGGCAACAGCTCCGAGGCTAAATCAACAAAAAGCAGCGTAAACGCTGCTTTTATAATACTTACATTTTAGTCTCTAACTTTGCGTTAAATAAAACGCTTAATAATAAAATCAACTTTGACACGCTTAGCTTGCCCCAGCAGTTTTTTAACCGCTGGCGGGTAATCGTCCATGGTTTCTAAATCTTCGGCACCGTTTAAACGACGACAGTGTTGTAATATCTCGGCTCTTTCATTGTCGATTGCTGGCATGAGACTTTGCTCAGGATCTTCTAATAAAATGCCATTTTCGATATCTAATCCCCAGGCACGGGGATTTAAATTATGACCACTCAATAAATGATATTTACGATCAGCACAAATACCTTTCAAATGAAATGAGTTACTTTCATGCTGCCACAAATACACATTTAAATTACCGTTAATAATATGGCGCTTTTGCGATTTTAAAAATTTATGCAAAATCGTTTCATACAAGTATGGCAAAGCACCTATTTTACTAAATGGTTCACTTGGTGGCAGGTAAAAATCATTCGCCGTTTTATCGCCTACTACGATTGTTACTTGCTTGCCCTGTTTTAGTAAGCGGCGCAAGGAACGCATTAACGGTGCAGGAAAATTAAAGTATGGGGTATACAGCACTAACTCTTGCTCGGTGGCATCAAATAAGGATTTGATCACACGATTAAGCTCGTTATTACGTCGTCCCAGTCCTAAAAATAGTCGCACGCCAAGTGCTTGCTCATTTTGCTCCACACTGTGAGCGTAGTTAGCTTGCTTTAATGAACGCATCAATTGTTTTTGTGCGATTTTAATATCATTAAACTTTGTTAAAGGCCGCACATCAATACGTGGAACGGCTTCAGAACTCAACAATTCATGTTCAATAAAGTCAATCACAGAATCACATAGTGAGGCCTGCTCGACTAAAAAATAGCGATCTAACCGGTAGCGCTCTTGATACTGCAAATACACATTATTTAAACTCGCACCGCTGTAAAGCAGCGTATCATCAATTACAAAACCTTTTAAATGCAGCACCCCAAAAAGTTCTTTTGCTTTTACTGGTACGCCAAAAATTTGTACATTTGATTGATATTTTTCTTGATATTCACAATATAAACTGGCGTTACCATCTGACTTTGCCGCACCAATTAAACCGCGTTGGGCACGATGAAAGTCAACCAACACTTTTACATCTAATGCGGGGTTTGCTAATGAAGCCTGATGTAACGCTGCTAACACTTCACGCCCTGCTTCATCATCTTGCAGATAAAGTGTCGTAATATAAATACGTGTTTTTGCCTGCGCAATCAGTGCTAGTAAATGCGTGCGATATTCTTGTGCATTGGTTAAGACGTTAACGTCTTTTGAAGTCAACCCGTACGCGGGTTTTTCCTGCCAAAATAACATAATTGCCTATTCACTTAGGTCACCCTTAATCAGGGTCACAAATCAAAATTAGTTAAAACATATCAAAAAAACACAGCTTGGTCATGAATTAACGTCGCATGCGGAGTTAATACTGAATTAATAGCTCAGATATCATACAAATAGTACACTTATCATGATTCTAGTACACAATATTTGACAGCTTTGTGATTTAGAAAAAAAAATAATCGCCGCTTTTATTTACTTCCCTCTTGTTTCTCTTAAAATCGAGCGCATTAATACGCTATTAAACGTTTAGGATATAAAAACATGAGTGAAGTAAAACATTGTAAGTTGCTAATTTTAGGATCTGGACCTGCGGGTTACACTGCAGCAGTTTACGCAGCACGCGCAAATTTAAACCCGGTATTGATCACCGGTATGCAACAAGGCGGTCAACTTACAACAACGACTGAAGTTGAAAACTGGCCGGGCGATGCTCACGGTTTAACAGGTCCAGCATTAATGGATCGTATGAAAGAGCATGCCGAGCGTTTTGAAACTGAAATTGTCTTTGATCACATACACACTGTTGATGTAACTAAACGTCCATTTACATTAACGGGTGACCAAGGTACTTACACGTGTGATGCGCTGATCATTGCAACGGGTGCATCTGCTAAGTACTTGGGCCTAGAGTCTGAAACTAACTTCCAAGGCCGTGGTGTGTCAGCCTGTGCAACCTGTGATGGTTTTTTCTATAAAGGTCAAAAAGTTGCGGTTGTTGGCGGTGGTAATACCGCGGTTGAAGAAGCGCTTTATTTATCGAACATTGCTGATGAAGTACATGTAATTCACCGTCGTGATAGCTTCCGCAGTGAAAAAATCTTAGCCGATCGCCTCGCTGAAAAAGCAGCAAACGGTAACGTAGTCATGCATTATAACCGTACGCTTGATGAAGTACTGGGTGACCAAATGGGTGTTACTGGTGTTCGTATCAAGGATGCAAACTCAGAAGCCACTGAAGAAATTGATTTAGCGGGCGTATTTATTGCAATTGGTCATAAACCAAATACTGATATGTTTGTTGGCCAACTTGAAATGAAAGACGGCTACTTAGTGGTTGAGTCAGGCCTAAACGGCAATGCAACACAAACAAGTGTACCAGGTGTTTTTGCTGCAGGTGATGTGTCTGATCATATCTACCGTCAAGCAATCACTTCTGCTGGTACTGGCTGTATGGCAGCACTTGATGCTGAGCGTTTCTTAGATAACCTATAAGTTTGCATAACATATAGTAAGGGCTGAATTTTCAGCCCTTTTTTTGTGGCCAAAAATTATAAAGACTCATCCAACACCGAAAAGTACTCATTGCAGCCGCACCAACATTCACCACACTTATACTCGAAATTAATCATATTTATACAATTAATGGCTTAGGTGCGATAGGATCTAAGTCCGAGCAATGAATATCGTCAAAGTATAGTAAGTAAAACTAGCTATAATTATAGTTAGGCAGAAAAGCTTTATTCATTTAGGCATTACTAGAGACTGTAAAATCAGTTAAAATGCTTAACTTCATATCAAGTAAAATACCGAGAGTTTTCTATGAGTTTGTATACAAAATATATGGAAGAAATCCAAACCCGTAAAACGGAGCTTGGATTAAACCCACAACCAATCGATAGCGCTGAACTAGTATCAGAAATCATTAATCAAATTAAAGATACTAATAACGAGCACCGTAAAGATTCACTGCATTTCTTTATTTTTAATACATTACCAGGAACAACCAGTGCTGCGGGCGTTAAAGCACAGTTTCTAAAAGAAATTATTTTGGGTGAAGAGCAAGTTGCAGAGATCACTCCAGAATTCGCATTTGAACTGCTTTCACACATGAAAGGCGGCCCGTCAATTGAAATGCTAATTGATTTAGTATTTGCTGATGACGCAACAATCGCAGCACAAGCGGCTGAAGTACTTAAGACTCAAGTATTCTTATACGATGCAGATATGGCGCGCATAAAAGCGGCATACGAAGCAGGCAATGCAATTGCTAAAGAATTACTAGAGAGCTTCGCACAAGCTGAATTCTTCACAAAATTACCTGACATCGAAGAAAAAATCGATGTAGTAACCTATATCGCCGGTGAAGGCGACATCTCAACTGATTTACTGTCTCCAGGTAACCAAGCACATTCACGTGCTGACCGTGAACTACACGGTAAATGCATGATCACTGAAGAAGCACAGCAAGAAATTGTTGCGCTTCAAAAGAAACACCCTAACGCTAAAGTAATGCTTATTGCTGAAAAAGGCACGATGGGCGTTGGTTCATCTCGTATGTCTGGTGTGAATAACGTAGCACTTTGGGCGGGTAAACAAGCAAGCCCATACGTTCCTTTCATCAACATTGCACCTGTTGTTGCAGGTACTAATGGTATTGCGCCAATCTTTTTAACAACGGTTGATGTAACTGGCGGTATTGGTCTTGACCTTAAAAACTGGGTTAAAAAAGTAGACGCAAACGGCAATACAGTGACTGATGACAATGGTGATGCAGTGCTTGAAGAAGCGTACTCTGTTGCTACCGGTACTGTGTTAACAATCAATACTAAAGAGAAAAAGCTTTATAACGGTGATAAAGAACTTGTTGATATTTCGTCAGCATTCACACCGCAAAAAGTTGAATTCATGAGAGCCGGTGGTTCTTACGCTGTTGTATTCGGTAAAAAACTACAAACGTTTGCTGCTGAAACACTCGGCATTGAAACTCCACTTGTGTATGCACCTTCAAAAGAAATTTCACATGAAGGCCAAGGCTTAACAGCGGTTGAAAAAATCTTTAACCGTAATGCAGTAGGTGTACTATCAGATACGCCACTTCACGCAGGCTCAAATGTTCGCGTTAAAGTGAACATCGTTGGTTCGCAAGATACAACCGGCCCAATGACAGCACAAGAATTAGAAGCCATGGCTGCTTCTACGATTTCACCTCTTGTTGATGGTGCATATCAGTCTGGTTGTCACACTGCATCTGTATGGGATAGCAAAGCGCAAGCAAACATTCCTAAACTAATGGCGTTCATGAATAAGTTTGGTTTGATCACTGCACGTGACCCGAAAGGCGTTTATCATGCAATGACTGACGTTATTCACAAAGTATTGAACGACATTACTATTGATGACCGCGCAATCATCATCGGTGGTGACTCGCATACACGTATGTCTAAAGGTGTTGCCTTTGGTGCCGACTCGGGTACGGTTGCTGTTGCACTTGCAACGGGTGAATCAGCGATGCCAATTCCTGATTCAGTTAAAGTTACGTTTAAAGGCAAAATGGCTAAGCACATGGATTTCCGCGACGTTGTACATGCAACGCAAGCGCAAATGCTTAAGCAATTTGGTGGCGAAAACGTGTTCCAAGGTCGCATCATTGAAGTGCATATTGGTACTCTTATGGCTGACCAAGCGTTTACCTTCACTGACTGGACTGCAGAGATGAAAGCGAAAGCATCAATCTGTATTTCAAATGATGAAACGTTAATTAAGTCAATTGAACTTGCTAAGTCACGTATCCAAATCATGATCAACAAAGGGATGGATAACGAGGCGCAAACGCTACAAGGTCTAATCGACTTAGCCGACAAGCGTATTGCAGGTATTCAATCTGGTGAAGAGCCAGCACTTTCTCCAGACGATAATGCTAAATACCACGCAGAAGTTGTGGTTGATTTAGACCAAATCGTTGAGCCAATGATTGCCGATCCAGATGTAAATAACGATGATGTTTCTAAGCGTTATACTCACGATGTGATCCGCCCTGTTTCTTTTTACAACGACAAGCCTGTTGATTTAGCTTTTGTTGGTTCGTGTATGGTTCATAAAGGCGATATGAAAATTATTGCTCACATGCTACGTAACCTTGAGAAGAAAAACGGTTCTATCTCATTCAAAGCGCCATTGGTCGTTGCGCCACCAACATATAACATTGTTGATGAGCTTAAAGCGGAAGGCGATTGGGATATCCTTGCTAAATACGCAGGGTTTGAATTTGACGATGCAAAACCAAAAACGGCTGCACGTACTAAGTATGAAAATATCTTATACCTAGAACGCCCTGGTTGTAACCTATGTATGGGTAACCAAGAAAAAGCTGAACCTGGTGACACTGTTATCGCAACGTCAACACGTCTGTTCCAAGGCCGTGTAGTAGCTGATACATCTGAGAAAAAAGGTGAGTCACTACTGGGGTCAACGCCAGTTGTAGTACTTTCTTCTGTTCTTGGTCGTTTCCCGACTATCGAAGAGTATAAGTCTGCAGTTGAAGGTATTGACCTTACATCGTTTGTACCTGTTGAAGAAGCGATGACAACTAAGTTCAACGCAGGTCAAGCAGTACCCGTAAAAGTGGTTAGCTAATTCGATTAGTTAATGGTTCAATTAAGCGCGTTTTTTAACGCGCTTTTTTTATGCCTACAATTTGCCTATCATAAGTAAGCGCTGTACGAGGGGATGGATAACACAATAATTTGTGGTTTGTGAATTTAAAGCAACAGGTTACACTTTATCTTGATCATTCAGTTATTCAATCGGTGTTATGACTAAACAACTTTATCAACTCGCTAAAAGCCACTTTGCTTTTCCTGATCCCACCCATGCATTAGATGATCCAGATGGTTTACTTGCCATTGGTGGATGCTTATCTGTAACGCGATTAAAAAATGCCTATCGCTACGGTATTTTTCCATGGTTTAGTGAATACGAGCCAATTATGTGGTGGTCGCCAAGTATGCGCGGCATCATTGAACTCGATGAATTTCATATTAGCCGAAGCTTACGCAAGCATCTGAAAAAAAATCCGGTTAAAGTGACTATTAATACCGAATTTACTCAGGTGATTGAAGCCTGTCGCCAACAACGCTTAGAAACAGATGGCACCTGGATCACAAAAAAAATGCTCAACGCTTATAAAGATGCACATAAAGCAGGCTTAGCGCATAGTTTAGAAATCTGGTCAGACGACAAACTTGTTGGTGGCTTGTACGGTATTATGCAGCATGGCGTATTTTGCGGCGAATCAATGTTCCATCATCAAGCTAATTGTTCAAAATTAGCCATGTGGGCATTGGTCAATTGGTTGAAACGTCACCA
This sequence comes from Pseudoalteromonas sp. SR44-5, assembly GCF_014163675.1. Lineage (NCBI taxonomy): Bacteria > Pseudomonadati > Pseudomonadota > Gammaproteobacteria > Alteromonadales > Pseudoalteromonadaceae > Pseudoalteromonas > Pseudoalteromonas sp. SR44-5. Next base: position 18,296 of record NZ_JACJDT010000004.1, on the reverse strand, counting down.
TGCGCATTTTATTGACTGTCAGCTTGAGAATCCTTATTTAGTCACTTTAGGTGAAAAAGTGCTACCGCGCTCAGAATTTTTAACTAAACTAAAACAAGCAGAAGAGTTTATTATTCCAACAACAATGTGGCAACCTCAGGAGCTTATCGCTATTTATGACTGAACACTTACCTGCTCGTTTAGGTTTAAGCCAACAATTTGATTGTAGCTACCTAGCCGATCGCCAAGAGCAATTATTAGTCATTTTGGATCCAAGTTGTTATACCCCGGGCAAATTTGAGCAATTACTGGCCCTCGGTTTTCGCCGTAGTGGTGACCAAATTTACCGACCACACTGCCCTGTTTGCAGCGCATGTAAGTCTGTGCGTGTATTAGCTAAGGCATTTTTACCGACAAAATCACAAAAACGTAAACTTAATAAAGCAAAAAATGCCTTTTGCGTGAAATACTCAGACCAACAACGCCCTGAATACTTTCCGTTATACAGTAAATACATTACCGAGCGTCACCAAGACGGTTCTATGTACCCACCAGAACAAAGTCAGTTTAACAGCTTTATATTTTGTCACTGGTTACCAATTACTTTTATTGAATTATGGGACCAAGAGAAACTGGTTGCAGTGGCGGTAACTGATTGTATGCACAACGCTGTTTCTGCTATTTACACTTTTTTTGATCCTGATTATGAGCACTTCAGTGTGGGCACAATTATGATTTTAGAGCAGCTCAAATTCGCCAAACAATACGATAAAGAATTTGTCTATTTAGGTTATCAAATTGATGAATGTGCAAAAATGCGTTACAAAACCCAATTTTTACCTGCCCAAAATAGGGTTGCAGACCAGTGGCTGGCTATTTAATTTACAAAAATGCCTACTGCGGCTTTACTTATTGGTGTATTTTCGGCAGAATCTGCATCGTTTAACTATTAAAGAGGTGTTACGCTAAACATGGCGAAAGAAGACGTAATCGAAATGCAAGGGACGGTCCTTGATACTTTACCAAATACAATGTTCCGAGTTGAGCTTGAAAATGGTCACGTAGTTGTGGCTCACATTTCAGGTAAAATGCGTAAAAACTATATCCGCATTTTAACCGGCGATAAAGTTACCGTAGAAATGACCCCATACGATTTATCAAAAGGTCGCATCGTATTCCGTGCTCGCTAAGTTAGTGCGTTAACGAAATATCAAGTTTTTAGCTAAGTTGTCTGAGTAACTTAGTTACTTTCTACATTAGCTTGAAGCGTTTATTAAATGTAATTGATAGCTAAACTAACAATTACATTTAATAAACAAAAAGCCCAGCAATTGCTGGGCTTTTTGTTTTCTATTTAACGCTGCAATTATGCAGGTGTTAAATTCGTTTCATAATCAAAACGCAATTTTTTATCTTTGATAGACACTTTCACTGTGCCACCGTCGATAAGTTGCCCAAATAAGATCTCGTTTGCCAGCGGCTTTTTCAATTGCTCTTGGATCACGCGGCCCATTGGACGTGCGCCCATAGCTTTATCGTAGCCTTTATCTGCCAACCATTCCCGCGCTTTATTAGTAAGCTCAAGATTAACTGACTTTTTATCCAGCTGCGCTTGTAACTCAACAATAAATTTATCAACAACCAGTAAAGTTACATCACGATCAAGGTGGTTAAACCAAATGATGTTATCTAGGCGGTTTCTAAATTCTGGCGAAAATACTTTATTGATTTCGCTCATCGCATCATGAGAATGATCTTGATCAGTAAAGCCTATTGATTTACGTACTGTTTCTTGTACGCCCGCATTAGTAGTCATCACCACCACAACGTTTCTAAAGTCAGCTTTACGGCCGTTATTATCGGTCAGCGTGCCATGATCCATCACTTGCAGTAAGATATTGTAAATATCTGAGTGAGCTTTCTCAATCTCATCCAGTAATACAACCGAATGTGGATTTTTAATCACAGCCTCAGTTAACAAACCACCTTGTTCAAAACCAACGTAGCCTGGAGGCGCACCAATTAAACGGCTTACCGCGTGGCGCTCAACATACTCAGACATATCAAAACGGATAAACTCAACACCCATACATTTTGCAAGCTGTTTAGTTACCTCCGTTTTACCTACACCCGTTGGTCCTGCAAACAAAAACGAACCGACTGGTTTATCTTCATTTGATAAGCCTGAACGTGATAAGCGAATGGCCGAGGTTAGTGCATCGATTGATTGATCTTGGCCAAATACCAACATCTTCAAGTTACGATCAAGATTTTTAAGAGTCTCTTTATCGCTTGATGACACACTTTGCTGCGGAATACGCGCCATTTTTGCCACGATCAATTCGATATCTGCCACACCAATGGTTTTTTTGCGTTTAGAGATCGGTTGTAATCGTTGGCTAGCACCCGCTTCATCAATAACATCAATGGCTTTATCAGGTAAGTGACGCTCATTAATGTACTTAGCACTGAGCTCTGCCGCCGCTTTTAACGCTTTTTGCGTATAGCGAATGCCATGATGCTCTTCGTAACGTTCTTTTAAACCATTAAGTATTTTAGTGGTATCAGCGACACTTGGTTCAAGTACATCAATTTTCTGAAAACGGCGCACTAACGCACGGTCTTTTTCAAAGATATTTTTATACTCGTTATAGGTAGTTGAGCCCATACAACGTAACTTACCGCTCGAAAGCAGTGGTTTAAGCAGGTTAGATGCGTCCATAACGCCACCAGAGGCTGCGCCGGCACCAATTATGGTATGGATCTCATCAATAAACAAAATAGCGCCTGGTTTCGCCTGAAGCTCTTTTAGTAATGCTTTAAAGCGCTTTTCAAAATCACCGCGGTATTTAGTACCTGCAAGTAATGCCCCCATATCTAACGAGTACACCACAGCATCGGCAATCACTTCGGGTACTTGTTCATGCACTATGCGATACGCTAGACCTTCAGCAATAGCGGTTTTACCTACCCCAGCTTCGCCAACTAATAACGGATTATTCTTTTTACGACGACACAGTACTTGCACCGTGCGTTCTACTTCACTATCACGGCCCACCAATGGGTCGATATTCCCTTCACGGGCGAGTACATTCAAATTAGACGTGAAGTTTTCTAATTTACTTGGCTCTTCGCCTTGAACGGCTTGTACTTCTTCATGGATGTCATCAGCATCTTCACCGCCCATGTCATCGTCTGCTTTAGAGATACCATGAGATATAAAGTTCACAATATCTAGTCGCGAGATATCAGCTTTTTTCAGCAAGTAAACCGCTTGGCTTTCTTGTTCTGAAAAAATGGCAACCAGCACATTGACGCCTGTTACTTCGTTTTTACCCGATGATTGCACATGAAATACTGCGCGTTGCAATACCCGCTGAAAACCAAGTGTTGGTTGAGTTTCACGTTCTTCTTCTAAATCAGGAATGACTGGAGTGGTCTCATTAATAAACTCTGATAGCTCAGCTTTTAATGCTGCCATATCAATCCCGCAGGCGTGTAGCGCTTCTCCAGCCGATGGATTATCAAGTAGAGCAAGTAATAGGTGCTCTACAGTCATAAATTCATGGCGACGTGTACGCGCTTCGCGAAACGCCGCGTTTAAAGTTAGTTCTAAATCTTTGTTTAGCATTAGCAACCCCTTACTGAGATAATATTTTTATACCGTTGTGATGGGTATTTTGATCACCCTACCTTGGTATTATTCCTGCTCACAACTACATAGCAGTGGATGCTCGTTATCTCGTGCATAACGGTTTACTTGTTCAACTTTGGTATACGCTACATCTGCGGTATAAACACCGCAAATTGCGCGACCATTTTGATGAACTTGCAGCATCACATCTGTTGCTCTATCGCTATCCATATTAAAAAACGTCGTTAGTACTTCTATCACAAAGTCCATTGGCGTGTAATCATCATTATTTAAAATGACTTTGTATTTTCGCGGTGGTTGCAGTTTTTGCTTCTCACTATCGCGAACCGTATCTAAAACACCTGAATCTTTCATGCCACTCATAATTAAATATAGTCTTGTCTTTGGAACTCAAGCAAACTTGAATAAAAAATAAATTAAATGTTAAAAAAATAGTTTAAAACACTTGACTGATCGGCGAAATAAACTACATTCAATTGTAGATTGATTAAACCTTAGTCAGTCTATCAAACTATACGGTTTAGAATAACTAAATTAGTCAACTTATAGAAGGATGTAGAAGTATGGCTTGTGGTAAAGTCAAATGGTTCAATAATGCCAAAGGTTTTGGTTTCATCGTAGAAGACGGCTGCGAGAATGATATATTCGCCCATTACTCAACGATTGTAATGGACGGTTATAAAACACTTAAAGCTGGTCAAGATGTAACATTCGAATTGCAGCAAGGCCCTAAAGGCATGCATGCGACTAATATAGCGCCTAACGAAGAGTTAGTGTAGTTGTTTAGACGTTCGACTAAAGCGAGCGACCTGTAAAGATCCTCGCTTAATTCCTCTAAATTTATTTAATCCCAACTAAATTGTACATTCAGATTCAAAGCTGGCATTTTTAATCTATTAGAAATTAAACGTACAGAATGAACAAAAACTGTCCTTCCTCTTGAAATTCTTTTTTAATACCCCCATGTTATACCCAAACCACCTCAAGATGCAGAATCCAGCGTTTCACAGGGGCTTAATATCAAGGCGTTACTTTGCAACAATGGCAGTCCCTTTTAAGAAGTAACAACGATGAGAGTAAGTGCCTGTGAAACGCCCAACGGGTTGGTTTAAAAGCGATTTATACTGCGTTATTGATTTTAACAATAGAACCACTATTATTTGCAATCAATGCCTTGCCTAAATCGCTTTTAATTCCAACTGAAACTCGCATCTTGAGATGGTTTGGGTATATATTTGTTATTAGCCCTTTGTTGCCAAGCTTGTTACACTCTTAGGTGCTTAAAAGCAGCCTCAAAAGGCCCTTTAAACACTAATAATTAGGCTAATGGCTAATTTACTTAGTTTATAAATAACATAAAATTAAATACAGTTCGTCAGGTGTGATTATTTAATCAACAGTATTAACACCTAACTGACTGATCATTGTCACGTCGTGCACGCATGATGGCGATGATATTTCTTTGCATTGTTGAATATGGCTCTTACGCCTACTATCTAGGAATGATGATGACATCAAAAATTATCTACACTAAAACAGACGAAGCTCCGGCACTAGCAACATACTCTTTGCTGCCGATCATCCAAGCATACACTAATGCCGCAGGCGTTGAAGTTGAAACACGTGACATCTCTTTAGCGGGTCGTGTTATTGCTAACTTTTCTGAGTATTTAACTGAAGAACAACGTATTGGTGATGCGCTTGCTGAATTAGGCGAGCTGGCTAAAAAACCTGAAGCAAACATCATTAAATTACCAAATATCAGTGCATCAGTTCCACAATTACGTGCTGTTATCAAAGAATTACAAGCAAAAGGTTACGCACTGCCAGACTACCCTGCTGAACCTAAAACAGATGAAGAAAAAGCAATTCAAGCAACGTACGACAAAATCAAAGGTAGTGCTGTAAACCCAGTATTACGTGAAGGTAACTCTGATCGTCGTGCTCCTGGCTCTGTAAAAGAATATGCACGTAACAACCCACATTCAATGGGTGCATGGAGCAAAGATTCTGCTTCAAATGTTGCGAGCATGAGCGAAGGCGATTTCTTTGGCTCTGAGCAATCAGTAACGCTTGATACTGCTACTGATGTACGTATTGAGCACGTTGCTGAAAATGGCGACGTATCTGTTCTTAAAGCAAGCACGCCATTACTTGCTGGTGAAGTGATTGACGCATCTTCAATCAGTATTACGAAACTACAAGCTTTCTTAGCGGCTGAAATCGATGCTGCAAAAGAAAAAGGCATTTTGTTTTCATTACATATGAAAGCAACCATGATGAAAGTATCTGATCCAATCATCTTTGGTCATGCGGTAAAAGTATTCTATAAAGACGTTTTTGCTAAGCACGGCGCTTTATTTGCTGAGCTAGGTGTTGATGTTAATAATGGTCTTGGTGATGTTTACGCTAAAATCCAAACATTAGACGATGCTAAACGCGCTGAAATCGAAGCTGATATTGACGCTGTATATGCTACACGCCCTGCAATTGCGATGGTTGATTCTGATCGTGGTATCACTAACTTACACGTACCAAGTGATGTGATCATCGATGCGTCTATGCCTGCTGCAATTCGTTCAAGCGGTCAAATGTGGAACAGTGAAGGTAAATTACAAGATACTAGCTTTGTCATTCCTGATCGTTGTTACTCTGGTGTTTATCAAGCAACAATTGATTTCTGTAAAGAACACGGTGCATTTGATCCAACCACTATGGGTAGCGTTCCTAACGTTGGCCTAATGGCACAAAAAGCTGAAGAATATGGTTCACACGACAAAACCTTTGAAGCACCAGCAAACGGTGTGATCCGTGTTGTTGATAGTGCTGACAACGTATTGCTACAACACACTGTTGAGCAAGGCGATGTATGGCGCATGTGCCAAGTTAAAGATGCACCAATCCAAGATTGGGTTAAATTAGCTGTAAACCGTGCACGCGCTACCGGTAACCCTGCTATTTTCTGGCTTGACGAAAACCGTGCGCACGATGCACAGTTAATCAAAAAAGTTAACGCATACTTGCCAGACCACGATACATCTGGCCTTGATATTCAAATACTTGCACCACTTGAAGCAACCCTATTCTCTCTTGCACGCATTAAAGATGGCCTAGATACTATTTCAGTAACAGGTAACGTATTACGTGATTACCTAACTGATTTATTCCCAATTCTTGAGCTTGGTACGAGTGCAAAAATGCTTTCAATCGTACCACTTATGAATGGCGGCGGTTTATTTGAAACTGGCGCGGGTGGTTCAGCACCGAAGCACGTTCAACAATTCGAAAAAGAAAACCACTTACGTTGGGATTCGTTAGGTGAGTTTTTAGCACTTGCGGCATCACTTGAGCACCTAGCTGTCAATACTGGTAACAACAAAGCACAAGTGCTAGCTGATACCCTTGATAAAGCAACAGGTACTTTCCTTGCTGAAAACAAATCACCGTCTCGTAAAGTGAAAGAAATTGATAACCGTGGTTCTCACTTCTTCCTATCTTTATTCTGGGCGCAAGAGCTTGCCAAGCAAAACGATGACAGTGAACTTAAAGCACAGTTCACACAAATCGCCAGTGATTTAGAAACCAACAAAGAACAAATCGTTAACGAACTTAACGATGCACAAGGCCCAGCTGTAAACATCGGTGGTTATTTCCAACCAAATGATGATGCAGCATTTAAAGCAATGCGCCCTAGCACAACATTTAACGATATATTAGCTAAACTAGTATAAGTATCGATTTAAATTTAAAAGGCGCTCACTGTTAAAGTGAGCGCCTTTTTTGTGGTTTTTAAATAATGTTTTATTTTTCACTGATACAAAAAGCAAAAAGGCCGCAAATGCAGCCTTTAAATTGTTCAAGTTACTAAGCTGAACGTAGTTACTTAGTATATGCGCGAGGCATATCTGAGTCAGTAGTATAACGCTTACGGAGTTTATCTTGGCGTGCTTCAGTTGAAACTTCTTCGCCGTTAATAAACATTTTAGTTACGTGACTAGTAAAATCAAATGGGTCATCGTTCCACATCACTAAGTCAGCAGCTTTACCTACCGCCACACTACCGGCATTAATTCCAAATACATCAGCAATATTCGCTGTTATCGCTTTTAATGCACCCGCTTGTGTCATGCCATAAGAAACCGCATTACCCGCGTCAAAACGCAATTGATAAACATTGTGACTGGCATCGCCTGCGATCGACAACAACACCTTTACGCCTGCTTTTTCGAGTTTGCCTGCATTATCTAAACTCGCATGTAGCGAATCAAAACTGCCTGGCAAGCTCTCCATAGAACTTACAATGACTGGAACATTTGCTTGCGCTAATTGCTCTTTTACAACCACGGCATCTTGTGCGCCTGCAATCACTAAATTAAGTGAAAACTGTTGTTTTACTTTGATTAGCTCAATAATATCTGCGGCGCGAAAAGCCGTTACTAATAGTGGCATTTCACCCGCTAATACTTTATCGAGCACTTTATCTTCAGTGCTTGGTACAGCATCGTCTTTTTTATCTTTTTTGCTGGCTTTTTGTTGATGTGCTGCTAACTTATCAATCAAGTTTTTCAGCGACATTGCGCGCGAGCCTTTGCTTTTCTCACCTAAATTAACTACCAGCGCGACTTGCGTTTGCTTAACACTGTCAAACTCACCGCTTAAATCAACTACGCTGGCAAGGCCTGCAAAAATACTTTCGCCGCCATGAGGGGTGATCACATCACGGGTGATGCCACCTTTACGTGCATACGGGATCAAGCTTGAGTGAGCATTAAATGCTAGGCTTGGATCAAAATCGATCCCCGCTTTATCATCGCCAGCATCGCGAGAGCCAGCAACAGCGCCCACTTCAACTAGACCTAACTGATTCATGCTGCCAATAAAGCCAGCTGTAACAATTTGCCCTTTGGCATCAATAATCGTATCAGCTTCGACTGTTGCAGGATTAATAGCAATAATTTTGCCTTCATCCATGATGATGCTAGCGCCTTGTAAAATACCTTGCTCAGTTGAGGTATGAACAGTGGCGTTGATGATCGCGACTGATTGGGCGTTCACCGCAGTACTTGCTAACAAACCAGCAGCAACTAGCGAGAGTGAAAATGAATGTGTTAATTTTGTCATCCTAGTTACTCCTTATTTTTGACCTAACATAAAATCGCTTTGTGCTTGGAATGTATCATCGTAGCGATCATACACTTTCGCACCATCAACAAATACTTGCTCAGCTTTAGCATAAACACTAAACGGACTTTGATTCCAAATTACCACATCAGCCTGTTTGCCAGCTTCGAGTGAACCGGTTTTATCAGCTATACCTAGCGATTTTGCAGCATTCGAAGTGATCCATTTAATTGCGTGCTGTTCTGAAATATTAAACCCATTATCGTTAGCGCGGTACATTACTTTACCGGCTTCTTGATTCAAGCGCTGGATAGTGGTGTCAGAGTCTGAATGAACAACAGCACAAGAATTTTTAACCGCATCAACAATCGCTACGTTCTCTTGTACCATGTCGTAAGCTTCCATTTTAAAGCCCCACCAATCAGGCCAAAGCGCAGCACATGAGCCGTTATCTGCAAGTAAATCAGCAATTTTGTATGCTTCAATACCGTGATGGAAAGTACCCGCGTGATAACCAAACTCTTTTGAAAGGTCAATCATCATTGCCATTTCTTCTGCTTTGTAACAATGATTGTGGATCCTAACTTCGCCTTCTAATACACCACGCAATGTATCGTATTTAATATCACGATGCGGCACCTCTGGATTTTTACCTGCTGCATAATCAGCATCGTATTTATCCCACGCGCGTTTATATTCAGCGGCGCCTATCCAAGCCTCACGATAACCGGCCATATTGCCCATTCGTGTTGATGGTAATACCCCTTTACGCCCGTAAACACGCTTAGGGTTTTCACCACAGGCCATTTTTAAACCATACGGTGCGTCAGGGAACTTCATACCCTGCATCGTGTGCGATGGAACATTTTTTAAAGTAACCCCACGACCACCAAATAAATTAGCTGAGCCGGGTAAAATTTGTAATGCGGTAATACCGCCTTCACGCGCGCGGTTAAAGCCAGGGTCTTGCGGCCAAATTGAATGCTCAACCCACACTTCGGCAGTATTTGGGCTGGTCATTTCATTGCCGTCCTGATGAGATTCAACAGAAGGGCTTGGGTATGCTCCTAAATGTGAATGTACATCAATAAGCCCAGGTGTAACCCATTTACCTTGTGCATCAATAGTCAAATCAGCTTGTGCAGTTAGATCTTTACCGACTTGTTGCACTTTTCCGTCAACAAGTAATACATCGGCTTCTTCTAAACGCTCACCTGTACCTGTTAGTACTGTTGCATTGGTGATAAGCGTCGTGGTTGATTTAAGTACCTTATAGGTACTTGGATATGGATTTTTATTGATTGTTACTTTGTCGTCTTGTGGGCCGTTGTCTTGGCAGCCGACAATCGCCACACCAAGTGCAACAACCAACAATGAAGGAGCAAATTTTTGCATCATATTAGTCTCTGTTGTTGTTTTTTTGTTACTTTATATAAACACACAACATAAAGCTAAAAAATCAGCTAGAGCTGCATTTATATAAGATGAATGTTATTTCTTAATATAATTGTTATACAGTTGCTCAAGTGCAGCTTCTGTTGTCAAACTTGGATCTTTACTAATAAAGTGCTTAACAGTTCGAGTTACGAAGTCTGAATTTTGTTTATGCAATTTTGAAAAATCCTTAATTAGGCAACCGCCATCTTTAGCGGCAGTCACTTTATCGTGACGATGACGATACTGACTCAAGGCTTTATTAAAATCACCTTGGTAGTCTTCTACTAAAATTTTATAAAAATCACTTTTTTGTACTTTTAATTCGCTAATACAATAATTTAAAGCTTCTTTAAAATCAGTAAAAATGGCGCCTTCGACATCAAACTCAGCCGTTTTTTCTCGCACTGTGACCTTGGCTTCTTCGGTTGCATAACTAAAACCACTAAACGCCAAGCGCTCTGCGGTTTCTTTTCCTAACGCCATACCCGCTTTAATGCTATGTGCAAACTCATCACTCATATCGCTAAGTTCATTCTCATGCCACATATTATAAACCCGCAGTGGTTTAGCATATTTGGCACCGAGTTTGTTTTTTAACTTAGTAAAGCGTTCATCAATCGTCATTAAGCGCTCGTTATGCAATATTGCATAGCATTCATAGCACGCTGGAATACTAATAAACTCAGCTTCTTCACCTAAATCAATAATGCTTTGTAGCATATGCAATGGCGGGCAATGATCGCGCTCAGTCGCTTCACAGCCACAATAAAAGCAACGGTTAAAATTATGCTGTTCACAGGCGTATGCTTGCTGATAATAACTCGCCAATGTTTTACTCACAGAGTCTCCTAATAGACAGGTATTTGATAATCAAGACGATCATAACAGGGTTGAAAAATATGTCAGTAATGCTGCACAACAAAGTGCAATGACTCTAAAGTAAATAGCATGTAAAACCTATGGAAGCAGATTGAAAAACAACCAAAAGCAATAAAAAAAGTGAAAAATAATTTGTTTGAAACATGTCAAAAAACACACATTAAATCATTTACTATCAGATAGTTAGTTATTATAAAACACATCCACACACGGTGTTACATCTTGTCGATTTTCATTTACAGCTTTATTTAAAAATAAAGCTAATATTTAACTCGTCAACAAGCAGACATACCAAACCACTGGAGAATGATGATGAATACTTTAACAACTACACTTTGTACAACGTTACTTTTAAGCTCAGCAGCACTTACTACAAGCAATACTGAAGCAGCACAATTTGTTGCAGCTGATAATAGCCCTGGCACTCAAATTTGTATGGCTGTGAGCTCCAATAAACGTTTGCAACTTTATGCAACAATGAAAGACTTACGTATTAGCAAAACAACCGTAACCAATAAACTACGTTGTAACAACTTGAGTATCGCAAAATTTGCGGGAACTTACGGTTTTAATAAAACGGCAAAGTATCTAAACCTTGAAACGACAACGGGTACCTCAATTCAAGATTTAGCAAAACTAGACCAACAAACAATTATGGTTGTTGCCGGTTCTAAGTAGTATTGCTAAGCTATATCAAATTTAAGCAGGCGAGTCGTTGGCCTGCTTAAAATTAATTTATATGATTGCAGCAATCAGGCCAAACAAACCACCGAATACCCCGCCCCATACAACTAACCAGCCTAAATGCTCACGGATCATAGTTTGTATAATATCTTTGACCATTTTTGGTGTCAGCTCGTCTAAACGCTCATCAACTAAGCCAGAAACCGTGTTAAACAACGAATCACTTGCGAGTCCTGATTGCGTTAATTTTTCATTCACCAAGCTTTTAAACTCATCGGTTTCGCTCATATTAAGTAATGAACCACGCATTTTGTCAATAAATGCTTCGCGCATCGGCTCAACCGCGGCACTACCACCAAACATCGCTAACATGCTACCAAATTGGGAGTGCTCAATAACGTCAAGTAAGCTATCAAAAGCAGGATTTAAATCGACTTCATTGATCACTGGCTGTAGATCAACATTGATATTTTTGTTGCCTAACAATTGAGATATTTTTTGCTCTGAAAAGAACTCGGTTAAAATAAGATTTTTAATCGCCACTTTAAACCCTGCAAACTTCAGCTGGATCACGCCCGACCCATATAACAAAGGTACTTTTTCAAATAACATATGCACTGCGAGTAAATTAGTCACTGCGCCTGAGAGTGCAAATAAGCCGATTGACAGTACAATTGCTTGGTCAAATAGAAAACCCGCCACCACTAAAATCCCGGCAATTACATTGGTAATAAGGCTTTTATTCATCATTCTCTCCACTTGTTTGTTGCATAAAGCTTAGCGCGCGCTTATAAAACATTAATTTTACTCTCAAGAGTTTGTTTATTTAACTACTTTTTGCCATAGTTTAACTATCTGTATAAAAGGTGAACAATGCTATGTGGAATACGGTTAACGAACAGATCAGCCAAGCAATGCATTTTGACTTTAAACACACTATAAAACGCCAACTGCAAAGCCCAAATAACGATAAACTATTTCAACTCAGTGATGGTACACACCAGTATTTTGTTAAAGTAGCTCATCGTAGTGACTTAGAGCGATTTGAAAACGAAGCCCACAATTTACAACTGCTCACTAAAGAGAGCTTATTTATGGTGCCAGATTGTATCACTACAGGTGCTAATATTGAGTTTTCATTTATCGTTTTAGAATGGCTTGAACTTGACCAACAACCTCATACCAACTGGCATATTATGGGTGGCCACCTTGCAAGCCTGCATCTGAAACATCGCCAAGCCATGTTTGGTTTTGATCAGGATAACTTTATTGGCCCAACAACTCAGCCCAATCGCTGGCATAAAAAATGGAATATATTTTTTGCCGAAGAGCGCATTGGCTGGCAGCTCCAATTACTGCATGAAAAAGGCATTGATCTCGTCGACAAAGATTACTTTGTCGCACTGATAAAAGACATGCTACATGGTCATACCGTAAAGCCATCATTGTTGCATGGCGATTTTTGGCGTGGCAACATGGGATTTATTCAATCAGTACCGAGTGTATTTGATCCGAGTTGCTATTATGGTGATCGGGAAGTTGATATTGCCATGAGCGAGCTGTTTGCTCCTTTACCTGACGCTTTTTACATCGCCTATAACAAGCATTACCCACTAACACAGGGCTATGAGCAACGTAAGTTAATTTACCAGCTTTACCCTATTTTAAATCATGCAAATATCTTTGCCGGCCACTATCTTACTGAAGCTAAACAACAAATAGAACTACTACTGAAATAAGGTCGTTTTTATTGTCAAATAGATGTCATAAATGAATAAAGCAGACTATATTTAGATATCGCCTAATGTTGAACAACCCCAGCAATGACAGGCGCTAGCGTTCAATTATGGGGTGCATAACCATTTATCAGCAGCGATAAATAATTACCTTTTATTGCTCTGCTTTGTAAGGTTGAATCATTTATGAAAAACCAACTCTCACAACGGATCTGCTGCCCACATTGTGGCCATCATATTCATATTACCCTTGATGCTAGTGATGGCGATCAAGATTACTTCGAAGATTGCGCAGCATGCTGTAACCCTATCCATTTTAATATGCATATTGACTATGCAAATAGTAAGGTAGAGTTACATATTGATAGCGATGACGAACAAATATTTTAGCCTAGCATTTATATTTGACTACGAAGCCTGCTGTCGTAAGTAATTTTCGACCGTATTGATGATGGTATAAGTTTGTTGATCAACCTCGATATTTAGCGCATCACCAATTGCAGCCTTACCAATATTGGTAATAGCTAACGTCTCTGGGATCAAATGCAGCCAAAAGCCCTGCTCATCGGTTTCACCTACCGTGAGACTAGCGCCATTGACTGATACAAAACCTTTATACATCACATACTTTTGCCATTGACTTGGTAAGCATAACTGTATTTTACAATTATCTTGTGTGTGAATAATATTTTCAATCTGGGCGGTGCAGTGAATGTGACCAGATACAATATGCCCACCTAACTCAGTACCAAAAGTCATAGAGCGCTCATAGTTAACGGTACTGCCAGCAATAAGCTTTCCTAAATTAGTTAACTGTAATGTTTCGTCAATTACATCATAGTGAACCTGAGCAAGCGGTTGATCAGAGATATTATCTACTTTAACAACCGTTAAACAGCAACCATTAATGGCAACGCTGGCGCCTAACTCAAGTTTTGTAACATATTGCTTTGCTACAGCGAGCACTAAACGCATCACACCTTGCTGCTGGTTAGTTGAAATCACCGTCGCTTGTGTTTGCACAATTCCTGTAAACATAAATCAATTCACCTTTTATTACCTAAAGTAGATACTATTCATATTATTTCACGCTTTAGTTTACCCGATCCACGTTATTATTACTGTAACCAATAACATTGACTCATCGCTATAATTTTTGATTCTGTGCTTTATCGATTACACTATCTGCCTCTTCAGTTTACGTAGTAAGTGATATGACTTTTTGTAGTTGGGAAGCCAAACGGTTAGTTTCTCTGGCAATCCCCGTTTTTTTAGCACAAGTAACCTTAGTTTTAATGTCAGTGGTCGACACCATCATGGCAGGACAAGTGAGTCCTACCGATTTAGCAGCATTGTCAATTGCAACCGGCGTATGGAACCCCGCCATGTTGGCTCTGCAAGGCATATTATTAGCCCTGACTGGCATAATTGCGCAATTTTCCGGCGCTAACGATAAAACCGGCATCAGCCATTACTTTCAACAAGGCTTGTACCTAGCTGGTGTATTGAGTGTTATCGGTTTATCTATTGCCTATTTTGCCGATATTATTATTCTCAAACTCGATACCAGCCCTGCTATCGCCAATATGGCCTATGACTATATTCATTTTGTAAAATGGGGCATTATTGGATTTTTAGTGTTCAGTGTTTATCGTAATATTACCGAAGGCATGGGGATGACAAAGCCGGCTTTTTATATCAGCTTAATTGGTTTAGCCATCAATATCCCAGCCAACTATGTGTTTATTCACGGTATGTTTGGTATGCCCGCACTAGGTGGTGCAGGCTGTGGGATTGCCACAGCATTAGTATTTACTGCTATGGCCATCGCACAAGTTATTTATTGCCAATTAAGTAAAAAAGTAGATGCCAAAACATTATTAGCAAACTTTCAAGCACCGCAATTACCAACCATGTGGGCAATTACTAAGGTGGGCATACCAATCTCACTTGCTACATTTTTTGAAGTCACTTTATTTGCCTGTATTCCTTTATTTATTGCGCACTTAGGTGCGGTTGCGGTAGCCGGCCATCAGATTGCTGCAAGTGTCACAACCTTGCTGTTTATGATGCCACTGAGTTTATCTATTGCGATCAGTATTAGGATTGGCAATTTATACGGCCAACATCATTTTGAGCAGCTTAAAAAGGCTATTTCAACAAGCTATATTCTAGCCATGATCATTGCCGTTATACTTGCTGCCATAACCTTCTTTGGCCGTGACGTGATCAGTCAACTTTATACAGATGATGCACGTGTTATTGCCTTAGCAACGTCAATCATGATTCTAGCATGTATTTATCAACTACCTGATTCCTTACAAGTAGCTGCCAACGGTATATTAAGGGGTTTAAAACACACAGCACCGATTTCGTATATAACCTTTATATCTTACTGGTTGATTGGTTTTTCACTGGGTTTTGTTTTAGCACGCACCGATTTAATAGTGCCAGCAATGGGCCCGCATGGTTTTTGGGTAGGTATCATCGTCGGCTTAAGTGTAGCCGCAGTGCTATTAATGCTCACTGTCGCGAATAGATTCAAACATGAACCACTTAAAAGCGCTTAAAAAATCGCACCAACAAGGTAACCAAACGTCGCAGTTTGGTTACCTTTGTAGTTTACTGTGCTGTTTACTGCTACTTTGTGCATGCACAGATAAACCCGCTGATGTGTATTTAGAATATCAGCAGCGCCTCGCGAATGCGTTAGATAAGCCAACTCCTGATACAGCAAAACTTACCAATGTTGCGCTATCAGCTGTTAGCAACAACAAACCAACAAATGCACAACAGTTGAGCATATTGCAACTGGCACAACTTTCACACTGTAAACTCAATACCCTTATTGCTGAACATAATAGTCAACTAGGAAAACTCGCCTCTCCTGCTAGCCAGTTAATATACCAGCTTCAATTTATTCAATTTGCACCACAGTGCTTAGATAGTCTAGAACCTGATTCAAAAAGTTATCAAGCCATAAGTAACGAATTACATAATAAAAAACAACAGTTATTAGATCAGTTCAAGCAGCTACTTTATAAAGACCCAGAACTAAAACGCACATGGCAGCTAACCGGCTATACACTTGATACAAACTTAGCCGGCCTTGTAGAAACCGAACTTGCGCTGCAAAGCCTAGTGAATTTAAAACAGCAAATAATACAGCAGCAATATGCACAAATAGACTCTCAAGCGCTCTACCCGCTACTGGCGCAATTACGCCAGTTTAACTTCAATCAAGCTTTAATAAGCGCAGTACGCCAACAAACACAGCTAAATAATAGTACTAGTAACTTTTTAGCGAATATTGAGCTAAGCACACTATGCAACCCGCTAAAAAATAAACGCCAAGCACAGATCCTCAGCAACGTATTCAAGAAGTATTACTTGCAGCAGTTACAACCCTATCAGGCTCAACTATCAGGTGCTTTAGAGCGCCTAATGCCGTTGTATCAAGCATTATGGCAAGACTCCAGCCCAATACAACCGCAACTAACGGCATTACTAAGCCCAGCACAGCCAAGTAATATACTCACAGCATTTAAAGAATCCACCAAAACACACGTTATTTGGTGGCAAAAATTTTATAAAACGTGTGAAATCAGCCCAATATGAATAAAAAAACGGCAAACGAACTAAAAAAAGCGTTTCTCGCTTGATTCACTTCAGCGCACGCTATATATTAGCGACCGTTGTTAAGCAATTAGCACAACTTAAATTTATGATACGACCGTAGCTCAGTTGGTTAGAGCACTACCTTGACATGGTAGGGGTCGGTGGTTCGAATCCACTCGGTCGTACCAAATTTAAGTAAATTTTAAATAAAAGTACTATTGTAAGAAAAAGCACTACCCACTCTTGATCACCCGGTCCTGAGGCCAGTAGTTCGAATCCACTCGGTCGTACCAAATTTAAGTAAAAGTCCCATTCAAATATATTGTACGACTGTAGCTCAGTTGGTTAGAGCACTACCTTGACATGGTAGGGGTCGGTGGTTCGAATCCACTCAGTCGTACCAATTCATAAATAGAAATTATATCAAGAAAAAGCACTACCTACTCTTAATCACCCGGTCCACAGGTCGCTGGTTCGAATCCACTCAGTCGTACCAATCTTAATCACTAACATCCTCAATTCGTAAACCTTAGCTCAGTTGATTAGCGCACTACCTACTCTTGATCACCCGGTCCAAAGGTCAGCGGTTCGAACCCACTCAGTCGTACCAATTCACGTAAAAAATCATCCTAACCTACTTTATAAATCTTAAGTAAACTACAACTCAGCTGGTTAGAGCACTACCCACTCTTGATCACCCGGTCCAAAGGTCAGCGGTTCGAATCCACTCAGTCGTACCAATTCAAGTAAAAAAATCATCCTAACCTGCTTTATAAATCTTAAGTAAACTACAACTCAGCTGGTTAGAGCACTACCTACTCTTGATCACCCGGTCCAAAGGTCAGCGGTTCGAATCCACTCAGTCGTACCAATCTTAATCACTAATATCCTCAATTCGTAAACCTTAGCTCAGTTGATTAGCGCACTACCTACTCTTGATCACCCGGTCCAAGGATCAGTAGTTCGACTCTATTATACCAATCTGCCAAATTATGTGATCTAATTAGCACACTGATACTTATCTACTTTTACTAAATTGAACTTAGAAAAATCCAAGCAACTTTTTAGCTTTATCACGTAAAGAGCCTAATGCGAGAAAGCGAATACGCCTGCTTGCTGTTTCATTATTCTTTGAGGGTGAAAACAGAACGAATATTGCTAAGCGGCTAAATACAGCGCGCGGCAGT
>NZ_JACJDT010000049.1:0-36983 GCF_014163675.1 Pseudoalteromonas sp. SR44-5 | reverse complement strand
GGAGCGTTATCGATTGATGCGAAATCTTTAGCAACACCGCCGTATACTTTTGCAAGTACGTTAGTGATTGCTGCAGTTAGGGTAGTTTTACCGTGGTCAACGTGGCCGATTGTACCTACGTTTACGTGCGGTTTTACGCGTTCAAACTTTGCTTTTGCCATGACGGAACCTATCAGTTTTGTGTATCTAGATTACATATGAAAATAATCCACCAGAGGTAGATTAAGTTAAATTTTTCAAATTTCAAATAGTATTTTCTGACAGATAAAGGAAGTAATCAAGAAGATTCTAAGACTGGTGCTGATAGGCAGAGTTGAACTGCCGACCTCACCCTTACCAAGGGTGCGCTCTACCAACTGAGCTATATCAGCAACACCAGAAACTGGAGCGGGCAGCGGGAATCGAACCCGCATCATCAGCTTGGAAGGCTGAGGTAATAGCCATTATACGATGCCCGCGTTAGCAACCTGTTCTTAAACTACCTCTAACCGTCAAGAATAAAGTGGTGGAGGGAGCTGGATTCGAACCAGCGAAGGCTGAGCCGTCAGATTTACAGTCTGATCCCTTTGGCCGCTCGGGAACCCCTCCACGATAATTCTTTACTAAACACTTTCGGTAAAAGGAAAGTGGTGCCGACTAACCGAGTCGAACGGTTGACCTACTGATTACAAGTCAGTTGCTCTACCAGCTGAGCTAAGTCGGCACTGCTTTAGTACGGGGCGAGATATTAGAGGAAGGTTGGTGGTGATGCAACAAGAAAATTAAAAAAAATGTGATTTTATGTGCCGAACGCTCACAAATCAGGCAAAACAGCCTGTTTTTGTTAATTTTTGCTCAATTCATACCAGTAATTGAGCCCCTTCATCACTAATTGCGGATCATAAATCGCGTCTAAAAATTGCGCTTTCAATAATGCACCATAGCCACCAGCAAAAATTAGTTGAGGTTTTTTATTGGTTAAATGTAATTTTGCTTGTTCAACAGCCCCTAAGGTTGCCACTAGCGCGCCATTTTTTAAACCATTAGGTGTGTTTACACCCAGCTCATTCGCAAAAGGCGTGTTGGCATCATCAAAAACACGCTGCGTATTCTGTGTTAATGAGCGTGTCATGAGATCAAGGCCAGGTAATATCCAACCTCCCAAATGTTGTCCTTGTGCTGTAAGTACATCAATTGTTGTGGCTGTGCCTGTGTCTATCACGATGCAATCTTGTTGCGGCCATAATTGAAAAGCAGCAATTAAACCAAGCCAGCGATCAATACCTAAATTACTAAATTGTTGATACGCACAGCTAAGGTTACTCAATTGTTTAGTCACTTTCGCTTCAAAACATGGCACCTGAAATGCCGATGCTTGTGCTAATAGTCCATTGAGTTGCTCATTTTTACCAACACTTGCATAAACCAGCTCGTTAATTTTCCGCCAAGGTAGCGCACTAACATCACACGGCTTGATTTCGCCTTGCTGGCATAGCGCTGCTTTAAGTGCTGTATTACCTACATCGATTAATAATCTCATTGAACTGCCTTGCGTAGTGAAATTTCACCACCGTAATAGCTTTTAACCTCACCATCTTGGCGAATACGAATACCACCTTGTGGATCTATGCCTTCACAGATACCGCGCCAGCTTCTATGCCCGGTATTTAACTCCACACACTGTCCTGCAAAGGCGTTGAGTTCGTTCCACTGCTGATACATGTCATGCAAGCCAGTTTGACTGTACTGCGCTAATCGTTGCTCAAGGTGGTATGTTAAATGTGCCACCAGCTGATTTTTATCAATCTGTTGGCTATGTTGGCTCAAATCAGTCCACGCTTGGTCGATTTGCTGGCTGTAGCTTGTGGGCATTTGCAAATTAATACCAATACCTATCACGAGCTGGCATGGCCCTTGTGGCTGACCATCTAATTCGACCAAAACACCTGCGAGCTTTTCTTTATTAAGATAAATGTCGTTTGGCCACTTGAGTTCAATATCTAACTGATACAGTGCTTTTAACGTATCGTAAACAGCTAAGCCTACTGCGATAGACATACCCATTGCGGCTTGCAGCCCGTCATCTAAGCGCCAGAAATAACTATAATACAAGTTCGCACCAAATGGAGACTGCCAAACGCGTCCGCGTCGCCCACGCCCTGCTTGCTGCATTTCCGCGACGACGACAGTGCCTGAATCCAGTGTTTGTTTAGCCGCAATACGGCGCATTAACTCACTGTTGGTCGAATCAATGATCGGATGCACTTCGATATGTGCCGTACTGGCGTTCAAGCCTTGATAATATTGCTGGATCTTATTTTGCTCTAACAAGCCCACGGAGTTATTAAGGCTATAACCCTTACCGCTAACTTTAAAAATATCCAGCCCCATCGCTTGTAAACTTTGCATATGTTTACTCACTGCGGCGCGACTAATGCCAAGTTGCTCACCAAGTAATTGCCCAGAGATAAAGCCACCCTGATTGAGCGCATTTAAGATTGCTAATTTATTACCATCCGGCGCCTTCATGCTAACTCCCCTAAACCGATATGGCATTCAGTATCATTATTCATCAAGCGAACTTCGTGCTGTAAGCTTATTTGATAACGTTGCCATATTTGCTGCTGGATATGTTGAATCATTTTAATTAGGTCACTGCCTTCACTGCCACCATAATTAACTAAAACTAATGCTTGTTGCTGATGCACTTCAATTCCTGCGATACGGTATCCTTTTAACCCTGCTTGTTCTATTAACCAACCGGCAGCTACTTTATGGTGGTGTTCATCATAGTAATAATGAGGCAACTGCGGATGCGCGACGAGCAATTCGCTAAGTAACTGGTTTTCTATAATTGGGTTTTTAAAAAAGCTTCCGGCATTGGCAAGTATGTAAGGATCCGGTAATTTGCTGTTACGAGTTTTAATCACTTGCTCAAAAACCGTCTGCGCCGTTACCGACTGAAGCTGTTGTAAAGGACCGTAGCTTAACTCTGGCTGCCAAAGTTTTGGTAATGCCAATGCAACACAAGTGATCACTGCTTTATTTTTTAATTGATGCTTAAAAATAGACTCTCGATAGCCAAACTCGCATTGTTGACAACTAAGGCGGATGAGCTGCTTAGTGGCGATATCAAAATATTCTACGTATTCAATAAATTTTGCCAGCTCTACACCATAGGCACCAATATTTTGTACCGGTGCTGCGCCAACTGTGCCGGGGATCAAAGCAAGGTTTTCAAGCCCAGGCATCCCTTGTTTGAGCGTATATGCAACAAGCTGATGCCAGTTTTCTCCTGCAGCAACTTCAAGTAAGTAATCATTGTCGCGTTCAATGATGGCGATACCGGTAGTCGCCATTTTAATTACAGTGCCTTGATAATCGCTTAAAAATACCGTGTTACTACCTTCACCTAAAATGCAAAAAGGGCTATCAAACGTCAGTAGCTGTAATTGTGTAAGGTCAGTGATTTCGCACAGTTGTGAACACTGGCTCGGTAAAGAAAATGTATGAAAAGCTTGCAAAGAGAGAGCCACAAAATGCCCCAAAGGTTAATTGTCACTAATCGCAATAGTGTAACCTATCGTCGCAAAACGCGCATCAGATTGTAAAAATTGCTCAACCCTGATGGTCAATCATGATATAAAACCTGCACTTTTTATTTCCGTCCAGGGTCAATATGAAACTTAAACCACTTTTTTTAAGCCTCGCAATGGCAGGTATGTGCTCTCAAGCAATGGCCAGTGCCATTGATCAAAATTCCTATGCTAATCTTGATGATGTTATTACCACACACTTAAATCTTGATTTAGACGTTGATTTTGCCGACAAGCAGTTAGAAGGTTTTGTTGAGCATACGTTACAATGGCAAAATGCCGACAGCAAAACATTGGTACTTGATACCCGTGACTTAGATATTGATAAAGTAATGTATCAAGATCAAACTGGTGGCTGGCATAAAGCAAAATTTACCCTTGCTGCACGTGATGATGTTAAAGGCTCAAAGTTAACTATTACTTTTAAAAACCAAGCAGCAAAAGTACGCATTTACTACAATAGTCGCCCAGAAGCATCAGGCTTACAATGGTTAACACCTGAGCAAACAGCCAGTAAAACTCATCCGTTTATGTACAGCCAATCGCAAGCAATTCATGCTCGTAGTTGGATCCCAGTACAAGATACACCAGCGATGCGTGTAACTTACTCGGCACGTATTCATACACCTAAAGATGTTCGTGCGGTGATGAGTGCTGACAACAAAGATGCACTTTATAAAGATGGCGATTACATTTTTGATATGCCTCAAGCAATCTCTCCTTACTTAATTGCGATTGGCGCTGGTAATCTAGAATTTAAAGCTATGTCACGCCAAACCGGCATTTTTGCTGAACCAACCATTTTAGATGCATCAGTTGCTGAATTTGAAGACACGCAAGCGATGATCGATAAAACAAGTACCATGTACGGTGAATATGCTTGGGGCCGTTATGACCTCTTAATGTTACCGCCGAGCTTTCCTTTCGGTGGCATGGAGAATCCA
This sequence comes from Pseudoalteromonas sp. SR44-5, assembly GCF_014163675.1. Lineage (NCBI taxonomy): Bacteria > Pseudomonadati > Pseudomonadota > Gammaproteobacteria > Alteromonadales > Pseudoalteromonadaceae > Pseudoalteromonas > Pseudoalteromonas sp. SR44-5. The sequence continues at coordinate 32,464 of NZ_JACJDT010000049.1, read as the reverse complement.
CGCCTGTCGTTTATCACTCCAACGGTTGTTGCTGGCGATAAAAGCTTAGTTAACTTAATCGCTCATGAGCTTGCTCACTCTTGGTCTGGCAACTTAGTAACCAATGCTACATGGGAAGACTTATGGCTGAATGAAGGTTTTACCTCGTACGTTGAAAACCGTATTATGGAAGAAGTTTATGGTCGTGACCGTGCGGTTATGGAGCAAGCGCTTGACGCTGCAGGCCTGCGTGCTCAACTTAAAACTATTGCAGCGCCAGATACTCGCCTTAACTTAAAACTTAATGGCCGCGATCCGGACGATGCATTCAGCTCAGTGCCATATACTAAAGGCCAGCTATTCTTAATTTACCTTGAAAACAAGTATGGTCGCGACAAGTTCGACCCATTTGTAAAAGCCTATTTTAAAGAGTTTTCATTCAAATCTTTGACCACCGCAGAGTTTGTTACTTACTTAAAAGCGAACTTAATTGAACAGTATCCAGGTGTTGTTAGCATGGATAAAGTAAACGAGTGGATTTTTCAGCCTGGCTTACCGAGCGATGCACCAAACCCAACCTCAGATGCATTCGATAAAGTAGATAGTGCAACTGCAGCATGGTTAAAAGGTGAAACAACAGCCGCACAACTTCCTACGGCAAATTGGACTGTGCATGAGTGGTTACACTTTTTAAATAACTTACCACGTGATTTAAGCCTAGATAAAATGGCGATGCTAGACAGTGAGTTCAATCTTACACAATCAACTAACGCAGAGCGTGCTTTTGCTTGGTTTATGCTTGCGGTTGGCAATGGCTATCAACCTATCTATCCAGCACTTGATAAACACTTATCAGGTATTGGCCGTCGCAAGTTAATCGTGCCGTTATACAAAGCTCTAATTACTAGTGGTAAACGTGAATGGGCACATGACGTATACCTAAAAGCGCGCCCGGGTTACCACCCACTTGCGCAAGGTACTATTGACGACTTGTTTGCTAAGTAATAGCTAAATAACTCAAAATTAAAAAAGGGCGATTTATTCGCCCTTTTTGCTATCTATTTTAATCAGCGCTATTTATTTTTAGTGACTTTATCAATGAAAGCTTGCTGCTCTTGAGCACTGGCTTGTTGCCACCAAAAATCTAACATGGCGGCAGCACTAGGCGCATTACCTGCATTAGGTGCAGGGCGAGAAACTGGAGCTTGTAAATTAGCAGCATTAGGTGCAGCTCTGGTTGTTGATGCTGCTGTTGGCGCTACTTGCACTGTCGCAACTTGAGAGCTGGCACTACTTGTCAAATCAGGCTCAGCTATAATAGCCAGTGGCGTGCCTAATGACGCTCCTTTTGCTTGTAAGCTCACTTGCGGCGCTTCTGCAAAAACTTCTGCTGCTACCGCATTATCAGCACGGTTAAACACCACATCATAATCTGTATTAGCAGCAATGGTCATCGTCACCCAAAATGGTTCTGAGTCGATAACTTGATGCTCATCGTAACCTTGCTCGTACAGATCGGTGTATTTAAGTTTGACCTGATATACGCCAGGAACTAGTTCGATTTCATCAACACGATTGAAAAATGAATGTTCAATTTTCTTATCGCCCACTTGTAATGGGACTATTTCTTCAGGAAAATTAACGGTTTCAGCCACACTTGTCGCACTCAAAAATAATGACACAATACCGCTTAATAATATCTGTTTACGCATAATAGCTCCTTGTTGTTTGATTTCAGTTTGACACTGCAGGCAAAGTTTGTCATTAGTGACTTTAGTACAACCGACAAAGAGCCCTTTAAATGAGCCAAGAAACTATTTTTACTAAAATTATTAACCGCGAGATCCCAGCTGATATCATCTACGAAGATGAGCTTAGTTTAGCGTTTAGAGATATCAACCCTCAAGCCCCTTTTCACGTGCTTATTATCCCGAAAAAAGCGATTGCGACCATCAATGATATTACTGAGCAAGATGCGCCAATTGTTGGCCACCTGTATGTGGTAGCTGCGAAAATAGCCAAACAACAAGGCTTTGCAGAGGATGGTTTTCGCGTGGTAATGAATTGCAATGAACATGGCGGGCAAACTGTTTATCATATCCATTTACATATGCTAGCTGGTAAAATAATGGGATGGCCTCCTTATCAAGATAAGACAAAAGGTTTAATTTAAACTGGTTTACTGTAAATATTTGTAAAAAAACATTAACTTTGGAAAAAATATTATTTTATATTAATTTCAATTGTTTACAGTTATTTTTAAATTTTCCCTTTGTGAAAAATACGAAAAACGTTATAAAACTATGCATATCTTACCCCCAAGTAATAAATTTCTAATACAAAAGGAGCGGGTTGCATGTTAGGATTGATTGGTCAACTTTATTCAAGAGTATATAAGTATGAGTAGTACAGCCTTTTTGTTACTAGATCTAGAGCCAATTAATACAATTGGTATTAACGTATTAGAGCCTTTATTAAAAACCCAAGGGCTCAATGTTACTAACGGAACAAACATATCTGAAGTTCCTGAGGGAACGCGCTTATTGTTTATCGAAACATCAAGCCAAGACGCTTGGGGTAAATTGAAAGAGCAACTGGTCAACCTACGAGTTAAATGCGATATCGTATTATTCAACTTAGACGAAAATCCAGAACTTGCTAATCGCGCATTGCTGAGCGGTATTCGTGGTGTTTTTTATACTACCGACAACGCTGATGTGCTAATGAAAGGCATTCGTTTATTACTGGAAGACCAGCTGTGGTATCGTCGTGATATCATGTGCAACGCGTTAAACCGTATGCTGCAATTTAATAAAGACGCATTACATAAACTTACTGACGGTGATATTGAACCAGTAAAATTAACTAAGCGTGAAAAAGCAATTATCTCTTTGATGAGTAATGGTTCTAAAAATAAAGAAATAGCTGAAGCGTTAAGCATTAGTCCACACACGGTAAAAACTCATTTATACAGCGCATTTAGAAAGACAAAATGTCGTAATCGTATTGAATTATTATCGTGGGCACAACAAAATATTCCTGACGAAATTCGCTAGCCTAGCAACTCTTATTTTAATATTAAAAACAGGTACTTTGTGCCTGTTTTTTGTTTATTCAAGAGCGCGATATTTGCTAACAAACGCAATTGCCATTATTCTAAACTCGTCACCTCGATCTGCTTGGAATATGAATGCTCGACTCCCTCACGCTCTACTCTGCCAGCGCCGCCATGATGGTCGTCATGGCATTACTCAATTTTTTAACTTGGCGCGCTAATAAACATACCCCAGGCACAGTGCTGTATATACTTTATCCTTTAGTGCTATTTATTGCCTTGATGAGCTTTGCCTTACATGGTCATTTCGATAGCACCGCCACTATTGTACTTGCAAATAGTTTATGGTTTAGCGCATCCATCATTCATGCGTTAACAATCAGCCAATTTTTAGGTTATCGCGGCAAAGAGTTTCGGTTTTTTGTATTAGCAACCTTATTTTGCGGAGCGTTGCTAATGTACTTTACCGTAGTTGACTCTAACCTACGTAATCGTATGCTGGCCTCTGATTTACAGCATATAAGCGAAGCATTTTTCTTACTTTATTTATTTATTCGCTTTGCGCGCAAACCTTACCCTAACGGTAGCATCGTCTATATTTTGATCCTTACGATTATCAGCTGTATTTTTACTGGGCGAGTTTTTTTAATGGAAGGTGTGAACAACCTAACACTACTGAAAGAAAACTGGTTTACCATTACGTTATTGATCAATGGTGTGATTGCGCCAATATTTTATACCACTGGAATGGCGTTACTGTGTAATGAGCGTAGAGAGCAAAATCTCAACCAACTAACGAGCAAAGCGCAAAAAGATTTAGAAATTCGCGGGCTATTCTTATCAACTATTAGCCATGAAATTCGCACCCCCCTCAATGGTATTTTAGGTAGCGCACAACTAATTTTGAATCAATCAACCGATCCCCGTGATAAACCTTACTGCGAAGCCATTATAAACTCTGCAGAATCACTTAACTTATTGGTTGATAAAGTACTTGATTACGCCAGCCTAGACCAACACAACGAAGCGCTCTATGAGGAAGACGTAGAATTTAAAACCTGGTTGCATAACTTATGTTTATTACTTAGCCCACTAGCTGAGCAAAAGCGCTTAAAGCTTGAGTTAATATACAATCTTCCTGAGCAAGCTTGTTACTACTGCGACCAACAAAAACTAAGGCAAATTATTATTAACCTAGTCGGTAATGCAATTAAATTTACCGATAAAGGTGAAGTTAAAATTCAGGTGGAATTACTCGAAGAACGCCAACTTGAGCACCACATTCGCATCAGCGTAATTGATTCAGGTCCAGGCATTGAAGATGACGAAATTGAGTACCTTACAGAGCCTTACGTACAAAGCAGTGCCGGCAAAGAAAAAGGTGGCACAGGTCTTGGTCTTGCTATTACCAGTCGCTTGCTTGATAAACTTAATTCAAAGCTCGATATTATCAGCAAACTAGACCAAGGTAGCTCGTTTAGTTTTGATATTACTCTGGCACTTGGCGAGTTGAGTTTAGTTGAACAACGTCATCAATCGAAGGACTACTTAACTGGATTAGACGTATTATTGGTCGAAGATTTAGATTTAAACCAAAAGATAGCTATTGAGTTTATGGCCGATGACGAACATAAAATCAAACTAGCCCGTGATGGTAAAAGCGCTATCGAACTAATGCAAACCTACCATTTTGATGTTGTGCTACTAGATATGAACTTACCGGACTTTACTGGTCAAGAGGTACTCAAAACTCTCAAAGGTATGGAACATAAAAATCAACGTACCCCTGTACTGGCCTTTACAGCCAGTTTAAGTCCTGACGAAATAAAAGAATATTTTACTTTAGGGATCAAAGACATTGTTGGTAAACCTATAAAGCAACAAAAGCTACGCCAAGCATTGAGTGACTCACAAAACAGCCAGGCACCTAGTGTTGCGGTAGAACTCAGTGACATTTTGTATGATGACACCGCCGCCGAAACATTAAAAAGTTCTTTTAGCGAAGATGAAATATCTTCTATATACAACGAGTTTGTGCTGTCTGCTCGTAACAAGCTGATCCGTGCTCAGCAATTATTAGATGAAGATAAAGAACAATGTATCAAGCTGCTCCATCGCCAAGCAAGTACCGCTTTACAGCTCGGTTTTAACCGCTACGGTATAGAGTTAAAAAAAATAGAACGACGCTTACTCGATAACAAACCGCTTAAAGAGTCACTCACAGAAGCGTTGGTACTGTGGCAAAATAGCCTTGAGCAATATTTAAAGTATGTCAGGGAGCAGATGAGTTGACGAATTGGCGAGTTGGCGAGTTGGCGAGTTGGCGAGTTGGCGAGTTGGCGAAGTTAAAGTAATAAGGAAAAGATACAATGGCTATTTTTAAAAATTTATTTCACTGGCAGCGTGGCAGGCAAGATTCGGGCTATGACAAAATGCTTCTGTGTGGCGCCCATTGGCCAGTAAAGTTTGATACTTATTTAATTAAGTTTCCCGTTGGTAGTGAAATAAAGCCCCATACAGATAAAGTAAAAAAAGGTAAGCATTTTCGTTTAAATCTCATTATAAAACGTGCCCAACTGGGCGGTGAGTTTATGTGCGAAAACACCTTATTTCAAAGCAAGCGTATAAAACTATTTAGGCCCGATATAACTCAGCATGCAGTAACCAAAATAGAAAAAGGTAGTCGTTATATATTAAGTATTGGCTGGGTTAAAAGCGATTAACCTTCACTATTTTCTACCATACTGATCGTCAAAACGTTCAATATCCGTTTCATCTAAAATGCTGCCAGTTTGTACTTCTATAAGGATCAGTGGCTCATTTTGCGTATTTGCTAGGCTGTGAATATGACCGGCGGCTATATAGCAAGATTGATCGGCAGTAAGCGTGTGTGCTTCGCCATCAATACGTACATCAGCAATGCCAGAGACGACAACCCAATGTTCAGCGCGGTACTGATGGCGCTGTGTTGAAAGTTTGCCTGCAGGGCTGACAATAATTTTTTTCACTTTAAAGCCGGTGCCTGCAATTAACACCCGGTAACTACCCCACGGTCGATACACGGCTTGATGATGGATCAATTTATCGTCGTGCTTAACGGCTAATTGCTTTAATAGTTCCGGGAGCTGATCTAACTGGCTTTTACTCGCGACTAAAGTTGCATCATGGGTGTGAATAATCGCTAAATCACTCACCCCAAGAGCTGCGATGCTATGACCTTCTTCACCACTGAGTAAGTTGTTATGGCTATGTAAAACCACGTCATCTGTGCTTAGGCTATTGCCTTGCTCGTCTTTATCGGCACTTTGCCATAGCGCATTAAAACCGCCGACATCATTCCAATTCAGCGCTAAAGGCAACACCGCCACATTTGGGCTGCGTTCTAAAATAGCATAGTCGATTGAATCACTTGGACAGTTTTTTAAGACTTCATTATTGGCACGGATAAAACCTAAGTCGCCACTGAAATTGGCGGCTGCTGCAATGCAACTGGCGATTTTTGGTGCAAAACGCTCAAGTTCAGCAAGGTATGCGCTAGGAGTGAATAAAAACATCCCACTGTTCCAGCTATATTCGCCACTGGCAAGATATTGCTGTGCTAATAGTAGACTGGGCTTTTCTTTAAATTCATCAACTTCATAGCAGTTTGAAGCCGCTATTTTAGTACCATTTTTAATATAACCGTAACCGCAATGGGCCGAGTCTGGCTCAATCGCAAAGGTAATTAACTTGCCCTGTTGCGCCAAGCTTATCGCATCAGGAAGTTGCTCTATTAACAACTCAAAGTTATCAATATGATGATCGGCTGGCATCACTAATAAAGGTTTATCAAGCCCTTGCTGTAATGCATATTGTGCTGCCAATGCGATGGCGGGAGCAGTATTTTTGCCATCAGGCTCTAACAGTAACGCCATGGTTGCAACACCGATTTGCTGGCATTGGCTGCTGACAATAAAGCGATGCTGTTCATTACAAACCAAAATCGGATCAGTAAAACATGAGTCAGAGACTCTATTTAAGGTACTTTGCAATAATGACTCATCTCCCAGTAAAGGTAAAAACTGTTTTGGCATAGCTTGGCGCGATAATGGCCATAACCGCGAACCGATACCACCGGCCAATACAACTGGAATAATGGAGTTTTTCATAACAAACACACTTAAATTTGAATGCCCGTAGTTTAACAGAGTATAGCGAGTGCATTACAGCAACTAAAAAATCTATTTTTCGTCATCGACTCGCTTTTAATTCAAGCTGTTCTACACTAAATCTTAATTACCTATATTAGGTTTACAGCTTTGCTTTGATAAGGATGTTGTTATGGCTAACCAAACCCGTTCATTCGGAAATTTTGTACGTAATATTGGCTTGACTAAAAAGCTTGTTATTGCCTTTTTGCTCGTTGCATTAATTCCCTTGACGATTGCCATCAGTCTTGCGCTGTATAACTCGGCGACTGCTTTAAATAAACAAACTTACGCTCAATTAGAAGCGGTTAGTGAAATTAAAAAAAGCGCCATTGAAAGGCATTTTGCCGATATACATGCGCAATTATTATTTTTAGCACAAAGCCCTTTACTCCACACCGCAGCCGATGAACTTAGCCGTGCATTTAAAGAGCCCTATACCACCGCCCTCGACAGCACCGCAGAGCAACAGTTGGCAGATTACTATCACAATGACTTTAATACTAAATACCGGCTTAAAAACGAAGATAAATTACCAACTTCTGAGCTGCTTTCTACACTTTCGCCCACAGCTAAATATTGGCAATCACAATACCTAGCAGATAATCCATATCCACTTGGCGAGAAAGCAAAGTTAGCACAGGCAAGTGCTGACAATAACTACAATCTACTACACAGCAAATACCATAGTTTTTTACTAAACTTTGCGCAAAAATTTGATTTTTATGATGTCTTTATCATCGACAATCGCAGTGCTGAAGTGATTTACTCTGTTTACAAAGAAGTTGACTTTGCCACCTCTTTACTTGATGGACCTTATGCTAATAGCAACCTAGCATTGGCATTTAAACAAGCAAAAATGATCAATGAAGATGAAATTACCTTTGTAGATTATCAGCAATATTTGCCATCTTATAATGCACCAGCTAGTTTTATCGCCACCCCGATTTATAAGCAAGGCGTACATACTAGCACCTTGGTTTTTCAACTATCCATTGATGCCCTGAATGTCATTATGACTGAGCGGGCAGGCTTAGGTTCAAGTGGCGAAACATATTTAGTCGGACCTGATTTTTTAATGCGTTCTGACTCCTTTCTCGACCCCGAAAACCATTCGGTCGTAAATTCTTTTCGCTACCCAAGCATAGGTAAAGTAAAAACGCTGGCAACTGAGCTTGCTCAGCAAGGAAAAAAAGGTCAGCAAGTAATCACCGATTATAGTGGCTCCTTAGTACTGTCGTCTTATCAACCCATTAACGTATTAGGCATGCAATGGTCGTTACTGGCTGAAATAGATAAAAACGAAGCTTTTGCCACGGTCAGTCATTTAACGACGATTCTCGTTAGCACCTTAATCATATCGATTATTGCCATCACTCTGGTCGCTATTTGGTTTGCTCGTTCACTGACCCGCCCGGTGCAATTACTGGTCGACACAATGCGTCACGTTGAACAAAAAGGTGATTTTTCGGTACGAACGCCAGTGCTTTCGAATGATGAAATAGGTTCATCGGCAAGCGCTTTTAATTGCCTGCTTGATGCGCTGCAAAGCTCTATTTCCCAAACCAATACGGTTATGAATAAGATGGCCGCAGGTGAATTTAACCACCGAATTAGTGCGCCCTGCAAAGGCGAATTAGATTCCTTAAAACAGGCCACAAATAATTGCGCAGACTCGCTAGAGCAAGCAATGAGTGAACTAAATCATATTATAGATGAGATGAGCCAAGGAAATTTTAATAGCCAAATAACAACCCCAATGCAGGGACAGTTGGCCACCTTAAAACAAAATATAAATGGCTCACTGCAATCGCTAAATAGCACCATTACTGAAATTGTCGGGGTAATGAGCCATATCGAACATGGTGACTTTAAACAACAGGTTACGGTAGCCGCACAAGGCTCTTTGGCACAATTAAAAAACAGTGTGAATAATTCAGTACACAGTTTAGCGGGAGCAGTAAGTGATATCAGTCGCGTAATGAGCGCACTTCACGATGGGGATTTTTCACAACACCTTGAGCAACCTCTACAAGGCCAGTTAGCCACACTTAAAAATGATATCAATGCCAGCGTCGACAATCTCGCGTTAATCATTAAAAATATTAACGATGTTATGGCAGCCGTAAATGCTGGCAACTTTAAACAACAAGTAAATTGCAGTGCCAATGGCCAATTATCAACTTTAAAGCATAATATTAATAACTCAATTATGGGTTTAGACACTGCTGTAAGTGAAATATCAAACGTTATGCTGGCGATCAGTAAAGGTAACTTCGAGCAGACAATCGATAGCGATATGAATGGCCAACTCAATGTACTTAAAGATGATGTAAATAGCTCTATTAGCAATTTGAGTATTGTTATTGCTGAACTCGCGCGCGTTATGGCAGCTATGCGTAGCGGTGATTTTAATCAACAACTAGAGACAAACATGCAAGGCCAATTAGCGCAGCTGCAAAATGATGTGAACAGTTCTTTGACCATCACCGCAGATGCAATCGCAGAGGTAACTAAGGTATTAAGCGGGCTTGCTCAAGGCAATTTAAATCAACAAGTACAGCAGGATTACCAAGGTGTATTTGCTACATTAAAAGCAGATGTAAATCAAACGATTGAAAAACTTACCAGTGTTATTAGCAGCATCCAAGACTCTGCCTTAAGAGTATCACAAAGCGCCGCAGAGATAGCAGAGAGTAACACCGAAATAAGTCAACGCACTGAAGAGCAAGCAGCCAATTTAGAAGAAGCCAGTGCTAGCAGCAGTAACATGCTAGATGAAATAGCAGCCATTGCTAAGCAAGCTAACGAAGCGGTTAAACTTGCAGAAAACGCTCAAATGAGCGCAACCGAAGGGGGCGAGCTATCCATACAAACGGTTCATGCCATTGTTGAGGTCAATAATTCCAGTAAGGATATTAATGAAATTGTCTCTGTTATTGATGAAATAGCATTTCAAACCAATTTATTAGCTCTCAACGCAGCGGTAGAAGCTGCCAGAGCTGGCGAGCATGGTCGCGGGTTTGCGGTCGTTGCCAATGAGGTTAGAGAATTAGCTGGACGTAGCGCAACCTCGGCGAAACAAATTAAAACTATAATAAGCAACAGCAACCAAAAAATTAGTCACGGTACCGCCCTTGCTAATTCATCAGGTGAGAAACTAAAGCAAATTGTCAGCGCTGTGGCTGATGTTAACCATATGATAGTGTCTATCAATAGCTCTTCGATTACCCAACAACAGGCAATTAAAGAGGTAGATATTGTGGTACAACGCCTAACAACCTTGATCCAAGAAAACTCAGCGATGACTGAAGAAACCATGGCTGCGGCAAAACAAATGGCAGATCAAGCTAACACTATGCGTCACTTGCTCGGGTATTTTTCACTGCAAAAGGCACCGTTATAAGGAAAATAAATTCACTAATAAATAGCAACGATTAATTGGCGATTCAAATTAACAAACTTGATAAACTAGCTGCACTGGATATTTTAATGCAAATTTAGGGATTCATAAGTGTACTTGCGACAACTTCAGTTAACAATGGTTTGTGCCTTAGCGATGCTGATACCACCAGCAGCTGTGGCTACGGCTGCTTACCAATGCACGGTTGATGGCGTGGCTACCTTTAGTCAACTACCTTGTGGTGACGATGCTAAAGAAATAAAAATTCCACCAACTAATGTGACCCAAGCATCTAATACGCAACAGAGCAAAGATATCATGGCGTCTGTAGATAGTTATGTTGCGATGCAAAAAATTGATCGTGAAATTGCAGTTTATCAACGAGAAATAAAGCAACTTCAAGATACTCTTGCAGAACAAAAAACCAAAATAAACTATATGACGCAAGACTCTGCAAATAAAATGGGTGCAAACTCAATTGCTGATGCGATAGCAAAACGAACAGCACAAGCTGAGCAACGCATTGAGCCGAAAATAAAGCAGTATCAGCAACAAATTGATGCGTTAAAAGCGTTTAAAACGCAACTAAGCCAATAAATTTAGCTTAGGGTTTGTTTAACCACTTTTATTAGCTGTGCTATATCACTACTGTTGTTATAAATATGCGGTGAAACTCGCACCCCATATGCTCGCGCATCGACACTTATGTTCGCCTGAGACAGTGCGCTTAATACCGCCGGCTGTTGCTCGCCAAAATTTAAAATAGCTGTACCGCTGCATTTTTCTGGCGTTGTTGGTGACACCAAATATGGCCTAAACTCTGCACTTAATTGTTCAAGTAGCGCCAAGTTGTGCGCTCGCACTGTTGCAACACCTAATTTAGCAAAGTAACCAATGCTATGCCCTGCGAGTACAAATGGCGCAATCGATGGAGTGCCGCCCCAAAAACGCAATGCGCTATCATGATAAGCAAAGTGATGAATATCAAACTCAAATGGATTTTGATGTGAAAACCACCCTACATCTTGTGGTTCGCACACATTTAATTGCGCTTGGCTTACCCATAAATACGCCGCACCTGGACCTGAGCATAACCACTTAACGCTGGAACCAATCATAAAATCAGCATCAACTTGGCTTAAATCTAGAGGTAATACACCAGCTGACTGCGCCACATCAACAAGACTCAAACAGCCTACGTGCTTACACAGTTGCGTAATTTCAGCTACGGGCGCTTGCTGGCCAGTATTTGAATAAGCGTGACTGATAAATACTAAATCAATATCTGCTTGAATATATTGTTGCCATTGCACGCTATCAGTTAAATCTACGTGTTCAGGAATAAACTTTATTTCAGCGCTACTAGCCAGCGCTTTTTGCATTGCAAACCCCATGCTAGGAAAGTCACTTTGCGCCATCAACACCTTACAATTAGCTTGCTGTAAGCGAGGATGCGACATAACTAACTTTGTTAAAGCGCTCGATAAATTTACTTGTGGGCAAAATTGCCTGCTCGGTGAATTAAACAATGTACTGAGCGCCTGAGTAAAGCGCTCAATGGCTGGCAGCCACTGTTGCCATGGCTCTTTATTACTCGCTTGCCAAGGAGCAAAAAAATGCTGGTTAAAATCATCTTGGCTGCTTTTCAGTGCACGGCCAACAGAGTGATTTAGCAAGTAACAGCCTGCCGCAAGATTAAAGTCATCTTTGTACATATTAATTACTCACCCATTGCTTTAATTGTGCTAAATCATCATAACGAGTTCTTATATCATCACGCTTTGCTGCAGCTCGACGATCTCTTAATTGTTCAAGAGAATCCAATAACACATGCAATGGCGGACCGCTGGCAGTCACTTTATTCATATGTTGCTGTTGCATGTGTTGAGCTGGCTGAGCTATAAACTTACTAACCAGTTGATTATGATGACCTATTGCAGTATCGCCATGCAGCTTACATACTTGTATAAACAACTTGGCATTGGTTTTAAACCACGAGCTATGGCGGGTATCTCCTGCCGCTAAAAAGTCATCCATTATGCTTGGCATACGCATAGACTCTCGCAGAATTTGCTGATCTTCAGGCATCATATATAAAAATTTATCCACCAGCATTTGTGAATAACTCGGTTCGTTGGCAAAGCATAAACCTAACAGCATATCTATAACGTTAATTCCGGCAAAATCTCCCGCATTGGCTCCACGGTAAACCTCTTTGCCAACCCGATACGGCTTATAGTAAGGACGTACACAGAAAAAGAATCGCTCGGTGTCTAACTGATTATATAAAGCCGTATTCGATTCAATCACATCGACTAACGCCTGCTTGGCAACTTTAAGTAAATCACCGCATAGCGGATGCGAAATACCTAATGGCTGAATTTTTAATAATGCATCAGCTGCTCGCTTATAGGCTAAAATCCCTTTGGTATTGTAATCAATGAATAATTTTTCATCTGGCAGATCCGTAAAGCGCTTATAAAGGCCATTAATAGCCTTATTATGGGTGGTTAAATGAGCCGTCGCAAAGCGCGGAGTAACCCCTATTGATGCACCAATATGCATAGCTAGTGCCGAGGCCTCGACTAAAGGCGAGGTCGTTTCGCGCGATGGTTCAGTGATCTCATGGCGTCGACAAGCCGCCATAAATAATCCTACATTGCCAAGTAAATCAAACGCACGATCAAACCCTTCGTCAGTATTGCCTTCTGCTAGTAACTTACGAATATGCGCATTACCCTCAGCCTCTAACTGATGCTTAAATTGCTCCCCGACAAATTCTACGTTAGCTTTATCTTCTTGTTGCCAATAGATAGCCTCTAGTTGACTATTAATTTCTACAAAGCGGGTTCTGAGCCACTCATCAAATGCCTGGGTATTATTACTCACAGATATTACTCCACACCAAAGTTTATTGCATTAATGTTAACAGATAACATAGAGCACAAATCAGTAAAACCACTAATAAAAATCCATACAATTAGTGATATTCACTCTATAATCACTATTAAATGCAATTTATTGTCGTAATTATGAGTTTAGATAAAAAAGATCAACAATTACTAACGTTGTTACAAAGCAATGCGCGTACCTCTGTATCAGAACTTGCAACAACTGTAAGCTTATCGGATACCCCTTGCTTAAGGCGTATAAAAAAACTTGAAGCAAGTAAGGTGATCACTGGCTATCACGCAGCCTTAAACCCACGCGCACTCGGGTTAAAAGTGCTGGTCTATGCGTTTGTGCGGTTGAGCCAGAATTCCGCCAGTGCGGCAAATATGTTTGAAGAACACGTGGAAAAACTGAATCATGTACTGGAGTGCTCTGTCATATCAGGAAGCTATGATTACTTATTGAAGATTATTGCTACCGATTTAGAAAGCTACGAAAGTTTTGTTAAATATAAGCTTGGGAGTATTGATTGTATTGCTAACATTGAGTCTACAGTGGTTTTAAAGCAAACATTTAGCAAAAGGCAGCTACCACTTTAAAAAATAATACTATTTAGTGCCGATTCGCTATACTGAAATATCATTATAAAAATAATATTTAACAAGGATGCATGTGAAGATTTTTCGTTCAACATCCAGTTCTTTTGTTTTTTACATATCGTTTGCTGTTGCTTATTTTGCAACTGGTAAGTTATTAACTAATTTTGCCTTTCAATCACAAGTCATCCCTATTTGGCTCCCTGCTGGTATTGCCTTAGTTGGCTGTTTTATCTGGTGGTGGCGTTTTATGCCGGCATTATTTATTGCCTCTGTCGCCTTTAATTTAAGTACCGGTGATAACCCGATCACTGATCAGGTTTTAATTGGCAATACGCTAGAACAAGTACTGCTAATCGGCTTAGGCGCCGTGCTACAAGGCATGATTGGCGCTGCTCTTTTAAAGTACTGGCTAGGCCATCCGCTGTATTTAAAACAACGCCAATCGATTATTTATTTTATTTTTATCGTCGGTATTGTCGTCAGCCTCATATCGGCCAATATTGGAGTCTATGCTTTAAGTCAATTTAATCCCGCCTACAGCATTGAAAATCACTGGAAAAATGTTACTTATTGGTGGTTAGGTGACTCACTCGGTGTGCTGATCGCAACCCCCTTTTTATTGGCCTTACTACAGCCTAAATTTAAACGACACTACGTCACCCCATTGCCAACCATCGCAGTCTGCTCGGTATTATTCGTCTCTGTCGCCTTAACCACTAAACTATACAACCAAGAGACTTATTCAAATGCGATACAAATTGCCAAGCGTGAAACATCTATCATTGAAAACAGTTTACTGCGCAATTTAAATCTTAGCCAAATAACCGTACAAAGCCTTGCGAGCCAAATTCAATCAACACCAACTTTAAGTCAGCAAGAGTTTGATAGCTACAGTGCCCAATTACTGGCTGAGCATTCATTTATTAAAGCATTTTCATGGAATCGCAAAATTCCCCCAGCTCAGGTCAGTGATTTTAACAAGCAGCTCGATGAAATTTATAATTCATATAACTTTGATCCGAGTATTAAAGGAGCGCCATTATCAAACGACGATCCATTAGTGATTATTACCTATATAGCCCCTTTTGCAGAAAATCAATCCGCTATTGGTTTTAACCTCAATTCTCGTAAAGATCGCCGTGAGACTTTACTCGACCCACGCATCAAAAATCGCCCTGTAGGCACTAAAATAATTCAATTAGTGCAAGCACAACAACCTGAGCCCGCTTATTTATTATTTGCTCCGGTGTATCAACAAAATAATGAAGTTGCCTCAATTAAAGGCTACGCAACAGGTGTATTTTTAGTGGAAAACATACTTGCTCAATCGCTTACCCAAGCACAAAATAAGATGTTTAATATCGCTATTTATGAAGCCAATGCTACCAACCCGTTTTATTCAAACGCCGAAAATGTGCCGACCAAAAGCAATAAGCTTACAACCATCACGATTAATTTTGCAGGGCAAACATGGCTAGTTGATTTAACGATTAAAGATGAGTTCCTACCGCATCAAACTAATCACATGACACTCTTTTTAATTATTCTACAGGTCATTGTAAGCTCACTTATTTTACTGGTATTACTGTTATTCAATCATCAACATATTGCTCTATCGCGCTTAGTAGCGGAACGTACTCGCTCGCTTGTCAGAGCTAAAAAGCAATCTGATTTAGCGAATCAAGCTAAAAGCCGGTTTTTAGCCAATATGAGTCATGAAATTCGTACGCCGCTTAATGCAGTGATCGGTTTTTCAACCTTAGCTAAAAGTGAAGATAGCGCTGAAATTCTCATCGGTTATCTAAATAAAATTAATTTAGCGTCTAAATCATTGTTAAGTTTAATCAATGATGTACTCGATATCTCTAAAATTGAATCACAAAAGCTCACCGTGGAAGTCGCTCCTTTTGATTTAAATGCTCTTCTTGCTCGGATTAGTAGTATGTTCGAACAAAGCGCTGAACAAAAAGGCATTCACTGGAAGGTTGATAACCAATTACCAACTGATATTTGGTTTGAAGGTGATGTTATGCGAATTGAGCAAATTTTATTAAACCTATGTAGTAACGCCATTAAGTTTACCTGCGAAGGTGAAGTAAGTGTTAGCGCATACTGTAAGGAGATCACCGATAAACGTAGGCAAATTACTTTGGCTATTAAGGACTCTGGCATCGGCATTGCGCCATCAGAGCAAAGTAAATTATTTGATGCATTCACCCAAGCTGATAATTCCACATCACGCAAGTTTGGTGGCACCGGGCTTGGCTTAACAATCGCAAAAGAACTTAGTTTGCTAATGTCTGGAGATATCAGCGTACAAAGCGAGCCAGGTAAAGGCTCCACATTTACCCTGTCTGTCGAGTTAAATACCTGTGCTGCGCAACAAGTAACGGCAAAGCACACACAACAGCATGTTGATTTAAGCAAACTAAAGATACTGGTTGCAGAAGATAACAGCGTCAATCAATTAGTAATAAAAGCAATGCTTAGCTCTTTGGGGATCACTCCAACACTGGTTGAAAATGGCGAATTAGCAGTAGAGCAAGTTAAAATAAATGACTTCGATTTAGTGTTAATGGATTGCCAAATGCCCATTATGGACGGTTACCAAGCCACCGCCTTGATACGTCAAATTAAAAGTACTGAACAATTACCCGTCATTGCCTTAACCGCTGATGTAATGCCTGAGGATAAAGCCAATGCCTTAGCAATTGGTTTTAATCAGCATCTTGCAAAACCCCTCGAACTCGATAAGCTAACCGAGTGCCTAATCAATTATGTAGATGTTTATGAGCCTTAATGGAATATTACTAACTCTCACTTTAATAACAACCTCTAGCCTTGCTATCAGCCAAACCAACTGCGTTACTCAGTTAACTGATTTAAACTATATTATGAACAGCAAAAAGCAGGGCCTATTACGGTTTGAAAAAAGCAATGCTAATACGGATTTTTCCTATCATAGTGAGCAAGCATTTAGTGATTATTTAAGCTTTGCATACCAACATATTTTAGCGGCAAACCCGCGCGCATCAATGCCTTGCCCTATTTTAACTGATACCTATCAGCTTTTAGTTAAACAACAGCAACGCACTAGCCCCCCTAATATAGTTGATCTTATAGCGCCATTTGAATTACGCCAAAATAACAACCACAAAGCAGTTCTATTAATTCATGGCCTTACCGACTCTCCATTTACCTATCATGACTTGGCACAAATTTACTTTCAACAAGGCTATACCGTACGTACTTTGTTGTTACCAGGCCATGGCACCGCAGCTAATGCACTAAACAGTATTAATACCAGACAATTGCAGCAAGCTACAGACTATGCAATTAAACGTACTATAAAAGATTTTGAACAGGTGATTTTAGGTGGCTACTCTACAGGTGCAGCCCTATTACTTAATTATTTAACTGTCGAGCCCGTTGACCCAAAAATAACTGCACTGATGCTATTTTCGCCCGCCACTGAACCACACAATAAAAATGGTTGGCTGGCGAAGTGGATTGACCGTATTCCCTTTGTTAATTGGATAGATAAAGACGCCGATATTGATTTTGCTAAATATGAGTCGTTTCCATTTAATGCAGCAACCGCAGCCGATGATGCTATGCGCTCCATCGCGTTACCAGAACTAATCGAGCGTCAATTACCAAACTTAGCTATTTTTTCAGTGATGAGTGATATAGATACCACCATTGATACCCGTGCATCGCTGCTATTGTTAAGCGCCTTACATGATGTAAAGATACGCCCTGCAAATAGCTTAGATACCTTGGTTTTTTACGGTGATAAAACAACCATTACCAGTGGTTTTCCAAAAGACTATAGGGTATTAAATCCACAGTGCAAAAATACAATCTGTAAAAACATTCATGGTATTTCTCATATTGCCGTAGTTAACTCACCTGATAACCCTTACTACGGTATTGCTGGCGCTTATCGCAATTGCGGCAGTTACCTCGATGATGATACTTTGTATAAGCAATGTAAAACGACCGAAAAACCTAATATTGGCGAGCGTACTGCAGAAAATATTGCAGCATTTCCAACCTTTCAACGTCTGACTTACAACCCTTACTTTACTGAACAAGCACTCTATATAAAACAGTTTATAAAGCAGGTTGAAGGCTCGCAGGGTAATCAATAATGAGTATATTTAGTCACCGCTGGTTAACCAATATCAGTGCAATAGATGCCGCTGTTTGGCAGCAGTTTTTTGCCGATAATCCATTTACTGATCATGCATTTTTATTTGCATTAGAACAAAGCCAATGCGTATCAGCCGCGTCTGGTTGGCAACCGCAACATTTAGCCATTTACCAAAATGATACTTTGGTGGCATTAGCACCCGGCTATCTAAAAAGTCACTCTTATGGCGAATATGTATTTGATTGGGCATGGGCTGAAGCTTACCAGCAACATGGTTTAGAATATTACCCTAAGTGGTTATCTGGCTCACCGTTTAGCCCTATTGAAGGTCAACGCCTTGCGATTGCACACTCACACCCAGAACAAGTGTATCAGTACATAACAAAGACTTTAACAGCTCAATGTGAGCAACAAGGTTGGTCTGGCTGGCACATTAACTTTTGCTCGCAACTGCAAGTCTCTCAACTCACACCACATCAAGGTATGCATCGTATTGGCGTGCAGTTTCAATGGCAAAATCAAAACTACGCTACTTTTGACGATTTTTTAGCGCAGTTAACCGCACGAAAACGTAAAGTATTGAAAAAAGAACGTAATAAAATAACCCAGCAAAATATTAGTATTAAATGGCTGCAAGGTGAACAGATAACTAAAGCTGTGATGAGCCAGTTTTGCGAATTTTACCAACGCACTTATTTAAAACGCTCTGGCCACATGGGTTATTTAAATCATGACTTTTTTATTTTGTTACATGCCTTAATGGCCGATAAACTGGTGATCATGCATGCCATCCATGATCACGAAGTGGTCGCTGCAACACTGAGCTTTAAAAATAATGACACACTATACGGGCGCTATTGGGGAGCTATAGCAGAAATTGATTGCCTGCACTTTGAGCTTTGCTATTACCAAGGTATTGAATATTGTATTAAACATCAGCTTCAGTGTTTTCACTCAGGTGCGCAGGGCGAGCATAAAATAGCACGAGGTTTTGCACCGGTATTTACTCACTCCGTACATGCCGTAATGGATGCTACTTTTAGCCCTGCGATAGCAGATTACTTACAACGTGAGCGTCAGCATATGCGCATCTATCATCAGCAATGCACTGAATTATTACCTTTTAAGATTGATAACTAATAACGTTTAAAAATCAATAACTGATTATTAGCAGGCATCGCAATATCATCAACAAGCATTAACCCTGCTTGCTCAGCTAATTGCTGTACCCATTCGAAATCACGAATGCCACTTTGGCTGTCTTGCTGATTTAAAAATTCATCAAAACGCTGATTACTTTCACTGGTAAAGTTGCCGTTGTATTTAAATGGGCCATAAATACACACGAGACCTTTTGACGCTAAATGCTTATTAACACCTGTAAAAAACTGCTCAACTAACGGTTTGCTGACGATGTGTAACGTATTAGCGGTATAAATAGCATCAACGGTATTTATTGGCCAAGGGCGATTTAGATCTAACTCTACCGGTGCGTGCAAATTATCTAGCTTTGCTTCATCAAGCCACTGTTTAATACCATTATGATTAACCAAGCGATCACTGGTATGCCATTGTAAGTGAGGCAAATTAGCAGCGAAGTGCACGCTGTGTTGCCCCGTACCTGATCCCACCTCTAACACACTCTCGACTTGTGCTAAATATGCTGTGATGACGCTTAATATTGGATTTTTATTATTTTCACACGCTTGCGAGAAAGGTTTCGTCATATATATTTCCAAGCATCTCAATACAGATGCACCAAGATTGGTAAAGTATGCCCATTAGTAAAGCAAATCTTGCAACAGATGTCGCTATTAAATAATTAATTTTATATAAAAACTATATAATTCAAAGTAATAAAAAAAATATTGAGCATGGTATGAGTTATGCATTTATCTAATTGAATCAACCAAACGGAGAAGATTATGTATATATCACCTTATACCGCCCTAGACGCTGCAATTGCGGCAAGTGAAAAACCAGTAACAGATAAAATAGGCTGTGATGAACGTGCCACTGTAATTGATTTACTATCGCAAACAAATCAACAAAATCAGGCGTTAAAACATGAAACAGACCAAATATTTATTCTTGGCTACAATTAAAAAACTCACCTTCCGCCAATATTTACAATTTGTGACTTGCACCGAAACCGATTAACTGTAATGATAATAATTACCATTACAGTTAATCGGTTTTTCTTATGCATGAACATCACGCTATGCTTTATTATCAACAGCAAATGAAATGTATTTGCCCGCGACCAGGGCTACATGCGCCAGCTTTAGTGGCAAATTACATTGAAGCTGGCCTGAGTGCTGCACGTCATTACGAAAAAAACCACAGTCTATTGCTGCAAGAACTCTATCTAAGACGCACTTTCCATGAAATCCTCAACAAAATGTGCGACTCTTTAGTCCATTGTGCAATTCGCAAACAATGTTTAGAGCAACTTTATAAACCGTTACTGGCATTAAAGCGCTTTTATAGAAGTCATAATAGTATCAAGAAATACCTGATACTAGAGCGTGAAGCCCGTATTCTCAGTCACGAATTTAACCCTTTCTAGGAGTTTTCATGAGCGAATTTAGAACCGAATCAGATAGTATGGGCGAATTACAAGTCCCTACAGATGCACTTTATCAAGCGCAAACTCAACGTGCTGTAAATAACTTTCGCATTAGCGATTTAGTAATGCCAAAACAGTTTATTACCGCTCTTGCTTATATCAAACAGGCCGCAGCGCAAAGCAACTACGAGCTAGGTCATCTCAGTAAAAATAAAGCACAGTTAATCGAGCGCGCATGCCAAGAGATCATTGATGGCGAACATTTAGAACACTTCCCTATTGATATATTTCAAACAGGGTCAGGTACTAGCACTAATATGAATGCTAATGAGGTGATTGCAACTTTAGCAAGTCGTTATGGTGATGAGGTTATCCATCCCAACGACGACGTAAACATGGGGCAAAGCTCTAACGACGTGATCCCTACCACTATTGCTGTAAGCAGTGTAATTAACGTGGTGTATGAACTATTTCCGGCGCTGGATCAGCTATCCCAAACGTTGGAGCGCAAAAAGTCAGAAATAGGTGAAATCGTAAAAACGGGTCGAACTCATTTGATGGATGCTATGCCAGTGACATTTGCGCAAACTCTAGGGTCTTGGCAACACCAAGTTGATAGTGCAATGGCAGGGATCCGCTATAGCCTTGAAGGGGTATCTGCTTTAGCGCAAGGAGGCACAGCCGTTGGTACTGGTATAAATGCCGATCCCCTGTTTGCTGAGCAATTTTGTAAAAATCTCAGTGCCAACGTCGGTGTACGCTTTGTGCCAAGCAAGAACTTTTTTTATAACATAGGTTCGCAAGACACCATTGTCGCTTTATCAGGGCAGCTAAAAGTGCTCGCTGTTGCACAAATGAAGATAGCAAACGACCTACGTTGGATGAATTCAGGTCCACTAGCTGGCCTTGGTGAAATCGAACTTGAAGCTTTACAACCCGGTTCATCAATTATGCCCGGTAAAGTAAATCCTGTGATCCCTGAAGCGGCAGCCATGGTTAGTGCACAAGTGATTGGTAATGACGCAACTATTACTGTTGCAGGTCAATCAGGTAACTTCGAACTCAATGTAATGTTACCTGTAATAGCTTACAATATTTTGCAAAGTATTGAGTTACTGGCAAATAGTAGTCAAGCATTAGCTGATAAAGCGATTCGATCCTTTAAAGTGAAACACACCAATATCGACAAAGCACTCGCCAAAAACCCCATATTAGTGACCGCGCTTAATCCAGTCATTGGTTATGCTAAAGCAGCTAAAATTGCCAAACAAGCATATCAAGATGGCCGTCCAATTCTTGATGTTGCTGAGCAAGAAACTGACCTATCACGTAGTGAGCTGGAAGCTTTACTCAATCCCGCAAAATTAACCCAAGGCGGGCTATAAAAATATTAAACCCGTCCTTAGCGTCGGGTTTAACCTTTGAATGCCATAGTTTTTATTGCTGTGTTATCTGCAAAGTGTATGATGGTGGTTACTTGTTCACCACTATGAAGGTTTATCATGCGCTTATTTATTATCGCGCTTCTACTGCCGTTATGTTTATCGGCTTGTTCTGATGCTGCGACTCCGAATAACAACCAACTTAGCCCGGCTCCTGCAGCGCTAGTTAAAAATAATCAAGCGACTAAGTTAAACCCGCAAACAGAAGTTCCGGCAACAAGAGATAACATTAAAAAGGTCCACCAGCAATTACAGACACAAATTGCAGATCTAAACTGCGATAACAGCTCTCAATGTAAAGTATTACCGGTTGGTAGCCGTGCGTGCGGCGGCCCTAGTAGCTATATTGTTTACTCTAATAAAACGGCAAATGAGCAAGCCGTTGAAAAGTTAACTCAGCAGATCACCAGCCTTGAAAGCCAATTTAATGCACAGAACAAGATGATCAGTATTTGTCAGCACCTGACTGCCCCTGCGACTCAGTGTATTGAAAATAAATGTGTTAAACTAGAAAGCTCTGCGACAAGTGTTTATTAAGGGAAACCAATATGAGTCGTTCATCATATTCTAAATTTTTAGTAACAACAGCCAGTTTGCTGATCCTCAGTGGTTGTGTCAGCACTTCTGACTCAACACCAGCAAACGGCAATGCAAATGTATCTAAATTAAATAGCGCATTGGCTGAGTTGGTGCAAGATAATAGCTGTACCGCGAGTTTTCAATGTAAGGTGCTTGAAGTAGGCCAACGCGCCTGTGGTGGTCCAAGCCGCTATGTAGTGTACTCAACCTTGCACACACAACAAGAAAATGCAGAACAGTTAGCGGATCAAATTACTCAGCAAGAAACTGCCGATAATAAAACCAATGGTTTAAATGATTGTTTACCGGTTTTACCTGTGCAAGCATTATGTATTGATCAGCAATGCCAGTCGTTTGAGCTAAAATAGTCGCTCTGCTGCAACCGCGCTATACCAATAATGGGATCAGCGCGGAAATTACCACGACCGCCACAATACAAATCCCTGCTTTAAAAATAAAATGCATCGGCATCTGCTTTTTAACCCAATAGGCATAAATAAACCGTAAGAAATAACTCGCTGCCGTGCCAAACAAAGCAAAAATTAGTAGATAGGCGATTAAAATAATATTCACAACAACTCATTATTTGATAATTTAAGCCCTAAGTGTAAGGGCTTAATAATCAGAAGGCAAAACCTAGCGTTTACTAGTTCGAGCAATCAGTAACTCAGCAACTTGCTGTTTTACTGCCCGCTTATCATCTGGGGCAACGCCAAAGCGTTCAGCAAGTAATGCTATTTCTTCATCATTAAGGTTAAATGATAAACGTTGACGCGTTTTTTTTGATTTAACCTCAAGTGATAAAATTTTGCGGATCATATCGGATGGCGTTAGCTCTTGATCAATGGCTTGCTTTTTTATCGATTTTTGCACTTCACTGCTAAGATCAAACGCCATTTGCGTGGCTCTTACAGCCTGCTCCTGACGTAACCATTTATCTTTTGCATTACTCACTGCGCATCTCCAGGGAACAGATCAACAATGTCTGTGATTGGTCGGGTTAAAGTGAGTGATACTTCAGTTTCTCCACCATCCCAAATCTCAATGTTTAAACCATGGCTCCCATCGCTCGACTCAAGGCAAATCATTTCGCATGGTTCGCCACCTTCTTGCTCATAGCGTGGTAATGGCTGGCTACGATAATCTTTATTATGAAAATAACACACAAATGGTGATTCACTTTGTTGATAGCTTTTAGCTAAAAACTGCATGTAACGCTCTGGTGTATTTTTCACTTCTATGTAGGTTAAATCATCTTCGTCAAAGATGCGCGCAAACTCATCCAGTGTGAAGATTTCATCCACTTCATCACGTTGGATTTTGATTGAAAAATTCGCCCACTCTTCACCATCGCTGCGCTCTATTTGCAAAAAAACCACCTTGCCAGCATCACTTTCAAGTACTAGCTCATAATCTGCACTGTGCTGATATTGATAAGTTTGCACATCGGTAACGCGCAATGTTTGGCCTTTTAGCCAACTTGGGTAAGCAAACGAATCAATCACTGTGAACATATCACCTTTTTTAAGTTCACTAGGGTGATTTAATTGGCGTTCAGGGGCTTTTTTAGACTTAAAGAAGTTAAACATAGACTGCCTCATAAGCAAAAAAGGTAACTTATAATAAGTTACCTTTTAATAATCGTAATTGCGCGTTAGCCGTTTTGCTTCGCTTTAATACGCGCTAAGATATCTGCACTTTTTGGATTGCTATCACCAATTCCAGCTTCAGCCATTTTAGCTTTAAGATCATCGCCATTAGTGTCAGCTTCAAGTACTTTAGCAGCACCAAGCTGGTCACTACGATCTTGTTGACGTTGCTTGATACGCTCAAGTGATTGGCGTGCATTCGTCATCGACGAGCTATTAGTATTAAGTGTGCTATTTACTGCCATTGTTGCTTGTTGCACGCTTTCAGTGGTTTTAACCATAGTAAGCTGACGTTGGTTTTCTTTGATCGATTTTTCAGCATCTTTTACTTGCTGCTTCAACGTTACAATGTGATTGCTAAAACCAGCTAACACTTGATCATGCTCTGCTTTTTCAGCTTCAAAGTCGCCAATTTTCTCAGCAATTTCTAGCGCTAACGGTTCATTACCTTTTTCAAGTGCTTGACCTGCATACGCTTCGTGCTCAGCAATTGAGGCATCTAATGCGCTAATCTTACGCTTCGTTTGCATTTCTTTAGCCATCACTTCAGTTAGGCTTTTTTTAGCACGCTGCAGCGCGTTTTGCGCATCAGCAATTTCTTGTTCAAAGATACGAATCCCATTCGCGTCAACAATTGCTTCGCCCGCTTCACGCGCGCCGCCACGTACTGCTGTAAATAACTTTTTTAAAATACTCATAATCTTAACTCCACTTAAAATAGCTAGCTGTTAATCGTTTAAATAAATGGTTACCGCTTCTAATGCATCGATGGCATTATCAGCTAAAGTAACTAGCTCATGGGTAATATCATCAAACGATGAATTAACCGACAAAGCACCAAAGATCGCATATTTATCATCAATCTTCGCAAATGCACTCAGCGGGATTGGTACATTCAAACGTAATAAGGTTTCATTCAACTCATCACGTAGCTCAGGCTTCACTTCCTCATCAGCGAACAAATAGCTAATACATAACAGCTGCTCTTGTGTCTGAGTAACAAAAATAGGAAGCTCATCATTGCCATCTACTATGACTTGCAACACATCTTGCTCGCCGGGATTGGCAATCAAGAAAGACTCAAAGTTAGCGCCTTCAGTTTCAAAAGATGCTAGTTTTATTGAAAGTTCATTTAATTCCATGTCTCTGCCTTTTGTCATTTGACATATTATGTCTGAGTTAAGATTCGCATGGTCGACATATTATGTCAACCATGATTTATTAATTTTTATACAATTCACTTTCTATCTGCCATGCACTACGATAATAATCATATAAAGTACCTGAGCCTAATTGATTGACTTCAATATCATTTATTTGTTCAAAATAATGATTGGGGAATACGAATGCTGCCAATAAATATTTTTTACTGATCCATCTAGAAGCAACTGGTAAGCTTGTTATATCGCTAATTCTCGCACTTGCAGATTGACCTGTGGTGGTTGCAATCGTCCATCCCCATTGTCCAAATGATGGAATATTTTGCTGGTATTGCTCAACATGCTTAAAACCTGCCGCTTTGACTGTTTTACCAATACTTAAAAATGCTTTTTTAGCATGATAAGGCGAAGTTGACTGCACAGCCATTGCACCATCTGCGGCTAGTAATTGACGGATATGATTATAAAAATAGTCACTGTACATTTTATTTAAATCGGGATGATTCGGATCAGGTAAGTCAATAATGATGGTATCAAAACGCTTACCTTCATCAAGTAACCGCTCTACTTCAAGAAAAGCATCACCCACTTTAATATGCGATCGAGGATCAGCCATTGAGTGCTTATTAAGTTTAGTTAAGCGCTCATGAATAGCTGCCGGAGGATTAAATTCATCGTCATCATGACCAAATAAACTAAGTAACTGGGCATCTAAATCAATTAAGGTGACTTCTTTAACAGGCCACTTCAATACGTCTCTTAGCGCTAAGCCATCACCACCGCCTATAATCAATACATTATCGTGACGGTTCGAGGCTAATAATGGCGGATACACTAACATTGAATGATAAATTTGTTCATCAATGCTAGAAAACTGTAAGCGGCCGTTTAAGTAAAGATCGGTAATTGGATCGGGTTGATTGCGGCTCAATCGCTCGGTTAACACCAGATGCTGATACTTAGTCGCTTCAGAATAAATAACTTTATCCTTATAAAGCACATTACTTAAATCTTTCATCCAGCTACTACCAAGCATTAAAATAAAACCAAATAACACCAGTAAAGCGATATGACATACCAGTAATAGTTTGGCGTAACGGACATAGCTATGATAACGCCATAAGAATGCCAAACCTGCGATAATATTAAATAGCGCAGTCCATGCTGCAGCCTGCATGATTGGCATAGCCAACATAATGCTAACCCAAATAGCCGCTCCAATACCTGCACCTATATAGTCGGCACCGTAGATCGTGCCAGCATTATTTTCTAAGAAACGACCATAAACATGCTGACGTATGCGAGCGATAAGTGGAATTTCCATACCGATTAATAGACCTAACAATAAGCCAAATACATAAGGAAGGAATCGTGACCACTCTTGGAGTTTTTGAAATATATAGCCGTTAAGAATTACATCAGCTGGTAGATTAAAAATGTCAGAAAAAATATGCGGTAAAGAATAACTAACAGCAATAACGCTGGCTATAGCTAAGATACAGCCCATACCAACAAGTGCAATAAGACTTTCAAGCCAAGCAAAGGCGGTAAAGGCATCCTTAAACCAACGCGCTAAAAAAGCCCCTATACCCATTGCTACGATCATAGTGCCTATCATCGCATAAATAGCGCTCTCTACAGAGCCTAAAACTCGTCCGGCATAATGAGATAGCAGATATTCATAAATAAGGCCACACCCAGCGAGTATGGCCATAACAGTAATTAATAAAAAATCATGCCCAAGTAAGGAGTACTTACTTGGGCTTTGCTTAGAATGTGACAAGTTTTACGCGCCTAATAGAGTTGCCATGGTAATACCCACAGCAAACGAGATTGCCGCTGAAATAGTTGCTACACCCACATTTTTTTGACGGTTCACTTCGTCTGATATATCGCAACCTGAAAGGATAATTTTAATCGTAATTAAATGCAGTACGATAAATGCAATTAAACTAATCAAAGCGCTAATCGCCCAGAAAATCAAGCTGGTGTTAATGCTATCTGCAGCATAAGGCGCGATACCTGAAGCCGCAGTAAGCGCAAGCGCGCTACCGATTAAAAAGCCAGCATAACGAATACCAACAGCCAAGTTACCGTCAACAATTGCTTGTTGTAGGCAATCTCCACTTCGGTTAGTACGCTTAAATAGTTGTACGCGATACTGGCTCACGAGCAATAACGCAATGCTACCAATAATAAACGCTGCTATAACGATTGGTAAACCATGCCAGCCTTCTGTAGCCACCCAAAATAGCGCTGAGCGAATCACGATTGCCACACTCACAACATGGCCAAAATCAATCACCGCGGCAGTTACATTACCCTTCACTATTTCATCATGTAAGCTGACTTTGCGCAGTGCCACTTTATCTTGAAAAAAGTGCCCAAGCTTTATTAGCACAATAGCTAACAAACCATAAGCTGCCATTTGCAATGCTTCTTGCTGTAAGCTCACTGCAAATGCACCACTGCTTACACCCGTCAGCACAATTGCTAAAGCAACTAAGCCAGCAGCAAAGCTAATACCAAACGCAAAATTATCACGCTCAGTGATCTCATCATTGGCATGTAAGTTAGATACCCAACCTTTGATATATTTAAGACTCACAAACAGTGCAATAATAATCGCAAAATCAATCGCGATTGCTTGTAGTGACCACATAGTTATTCCATTAAATTCGTACATATTCTTTAAACTCCAACACTAAATCTTTAAATAGCCGTTTACTTACCGCGACTGACACCGCGAGAGGTTCTATTATTGCTGTTTCTGACCGATCCCGAGTCTTTACTATAGCTACTGGTTTTGGAGTAACTACTGCGACTTTTTGGTGGTGTATAACTGCTACGACTTAACCCAGAAGCCCCAGTTTTTTTAGATGCATAAGGGCTTGTGAATTGCTTACCTTGGCGTTGATACGATTGCTTAGTACGTGTTTCAACGGCGGTTTGTGCTTTAATTTGCTTAGGGCTAGAATAACGCGCACGACCATAATCATTATAATAACTATACTTTCGGCGCTTGCTCCAACTACCATATTCAACACGATCAAATACATCACCTAAAATGCGGTACATGCCATACCACTGCCAAAAGCTGATACCGCTACTGTTAGTTTGCCAATTACCATAATTAGGATTGCCGACTAACTGGTTGCCTTCACCAACCCCTTCAGCCTGCTGACTGATTGCACCGACACGCGCAAGCGAGCCATCCGACATATCAGCAAGCATATTAATAGGATCGGTCAAAGCATCCGAAAATAAAGCGGGCTTTGCAGCATCTCGCAACAAATCAATATTTTGCAGTGTTTCATCGTAAGGAGGAATAAGGTAAGTACTTTTGATATCAGCTAAGCGTTGTTGCAAACCTGAGTAAAGCGGGCCTTTTCGAGTTGCATCTTGCACGAGCACGCCAGCAATTTTAGCTAGCTCTGGCTTTTCATTGCTAAGTATACGGCCATATTCGCTTAATAAAGCGGCATTACGAATTGAGCCGTTATCTAAGGCACTACCAAGTCCTGCTAACTCAACTTCAGCTTTAGCTATAGATTGTTTAATTGTTTCTTGTAACTGCTCTTCTTTCGATTGACAGCCCATAAGTAAGCTTACCAAACAAAATAAACTGATAAGTTTCCAAGCTTTTATATTCGACATTCATGTCACCTGATTTACTAAATTAACCCAGCTAGTTTTACACAGCTCAGAAAGTAAACCAAGGAGGAAATTGCAACAAGATAATATTTTCTAAAGGTCAAAGGCTATGCTTTACTGCACTCAACTTTTAATTAGCTAGATGACAGCTACAGTCTCGACACGGGATCCCCATTCATAGTCGACAAACTCCCACACAAACATGAAGCGCTCAGCTCTTCTGCTTTATAAGCATAAGATCAGCGAGTAAACCTAGTAATAGTTTTTGTAATTTAGTTGGGTGCCCTCTCATTTGAATTTAAAAAAGTGCTCATTTAATAATGGATACTTAAACGTACAAATATCCATTACATAGTATGGCCTAGCTAACCAGATTGAATAATTTGTTCTTATTACATTGACAATGTTGCCTCATTAAAATAATGTAAAAAAGGTACAAAGCAGAGAATGAAAAATTCTCCAATTATATAATAAGTAATTTTTAATGAAGAAAATGTCTATTACCGCTTTTCTAATGTCTTCACTAGTTTTAAGCACTCAAGCATTCGCCGCTGATTTCAGTATAACTAAAGAGAAGCAACCAAGCAGGATGCTAGTATTAAGCTCTGCCGGTGGTCTGTCATCATCTCTATTTTCTATATTACATGGCGATTTAAGAGATATTCCACTTGAGAGTAAAACAGGTAAAATTACTGGGATTAATTACACATCTGCAAATTACCCAGATTCTTTTGGCGAGATTGTTGAATTGTGCTTTTATCGAGCATATAACAACAATCCCGTTAAGTGCGAACCAATTGTGCCAAACTCTACTGGAGAGGTAACAGTATTTAATGGTGAGAGCTTCAAACCAGGTATTCAAGTATCAATTGTTCATAGAGTTGAAGCAACTGGTACTTTCCATTATTCAACACCAAATAGAATAGAAAGTATAACTTTTAACTACACAACTAACTAATTAACACCTTAGACTCCAAATTTAATCAAAGGAGTCTATTTTCGTTTAGAGGGTCAATAGTATGGATATACCTGATATCAAGAGAAGTTTGTTAAATGCGAGAAAAGCTTTTCCTCAGCCACAATCTGACCCCAAAAAAAGTAAGGATATAGAAATACATGCATCGGTTTCTTCATTATCGTCGAAATTAAGTAAGGCCAAAAGCTCTATTGATATTTCTAAATTAAGTCAGCAAAATTTATCTCTACATAAGGAAATACTCTCTTCAAATGCAAAAATAAATAGTGATGAGGTTGCCACAGCAAAATGGGAATTTGAACATTTATCCAAATCAAAACTTGAGACGATAGCATTAGACACAAGTAATACATTTAGCAGCTCAGAGAGGGTAGCTGCATATGAAAGATGGCACACACTTGATCAGCAAAACCTATCAAACCTAAAACGAGACAGCCTTAAATACGAAAGTAACGTTACCGCACTAGCATCATTTGAAGAATTACTATTATCTCATATGAACTCTTTTTCTTCTTTTAGTAAAGCGATGGTTTCCGATGAATATAGCTCGCAAGTAACATCACAGTTCGAGTCTATTTTAGATGAACGGGATTTAGAAAAAAGCAAAAATATAAGCCGGTCTGAGCATTATTATGAAGCTATGGTGACGGATATTTTTGGTGGTACTGAATCAGAAATTTTAAGCGGCGCTGATGGGATGTCCTTATCTAACTTAATGCGAAGTTCTTATGAATTTTTGACACAAGGAGATAGAGAGTTATTAGCTGATATCTATGAATATGCTGATAATAATAATATAGATTTTAAGTATATCCGTCAGTTTGCCAGTGATCTTGGTGGTTACAGAATGCATGACGATGGGAAGATACTTAATAATTTTAATAATGGACACTTCAACGGTGAAGGATACCAGCTTGCGGTCAGCTTTACGGATAAAGATCAAGCTACGATAAATAATATTCTTGATAGTCAGAAAAAATTATCTTCATCTGATATAGATGAGGGTTTCATTTCGTTTATGACTGAACCAGGTTTAAGTGCATTGTCTCATAGGGGTAGTTACCAATTTCTACAACATATGATAGAAATAAAAGCGGGAATAGTGCCAAGCTTTTCGGCTGAAAAATTTAAGGCTTTTGAAGATTCTTCTAAGGTTGATGATCGGTATGTTATTATTACTTCAGATAAGCAGCTCCTCAGACCAGAACCTGATGTTATTTGTAAAAATGGCACCTGTGAAGTAACCGAAAAAGGTCTTAAAAACAATGTTACTTTGGAGGAAAATAAAGGCAATCCAATATTAGATCTTAAATCTAACTCAATAAGCTCCCTGTTAGAACTCAGAGTGAACAATACAACCGAAAATAACACTCTATTTCAATGGCTTGCTGATTGAAGTCGAATTTATTTTAACAACCTTCTAGGCTAATACCAAACACATTTCGGATGCGACGCGCTATGGAGAGCACGCTGTGGTCATAGTTGATCACGCAAGCTGGCACATGGGCAATGTTGATGAAGGCATTAAAAATGTCTCTGTGATACCTTGCCTCCTTATACCAATCTGCATAAAGATTAAGTCAATTTTATCCAGTCTCTAGAGCATATGCTTTTAACCGTATCAGGCACTGAGATGAATTTATTCCACGCTTGCAATACCTGTTCGACTATTTCTTCATAACCACTAAATACACGGTTTGATAGACAGTGTTGCCGTAGCCAACTCCATACTTGCTCTATTGGATTTAACTCCGGGGAGTAAGGCGGAAGTTTTATTAGTGTGACATTATTGAATGGTTGTACCGTATCAATAGTATGCCAACCAGCGCCATCAACGATCACGACCGCATGACGTCCTGCCTCCGTGGCTTTTGATATTAATTCCATGTGTTGCGTCATGACCTCTTTATTGACGATAGGGCTGATCAGCGCTTCTGTTTTACCATTACTTGGGCAGACTGCACCAAATAAGTATCCATACTCAAACTGCTGTTGTTTTGTTGCGCGGGGCCTAGAGCCTGTTTCAGCCCATAAGCGTGTTTGTAATGGTCAACAAATTCTGTAGAGATTCTAAGCGGCATTTTTTAATTCATTATATTTCTGATGTGGCGTCATATAATTAAGCGTAGAATGCCTACGTTTGTAATTGTAAAACTGAATATAA
>NZ_JACJDT010000048.1:21208-37119 GCF_014163675.1 Pseudoalteromonas sp. SR44-5 | reverse complement strand
AGCTATCAGCTATCAGCTATCAAATTTTATTTTTGACTTTAGGGCTGTCAACATTTTTGATAACTCAATGGTTTCATTTATCCACTGGGCGCCGATATTTTTATCTATATAACTAATGTCTATACCAATATAAATCTGTGTTCTAGCTTCCGCTAAAGAAGATCTAGATATATCTAAAAATCTAAGCCGCTCTTTATTGCTTTCACGAGTCATCCCCTCAGCTATATTACTAGGCACTGATAGGCTGGAGCGTGTTAATTGATCCCTAAAACCAAAATCTTTAAGGTATGCTGTCTTTTTATATACATCAGCACTCAATCGTGCGGCACGCTTCCATACTTCTAACTTTTCGAAATTCATTCAGTTACTCTTTTAAAGTGTTTTAAAAACTTATAGGTACAAAACATTTAAAAAGCAAATAACCTCTGTGATCTGACGGCTGACGGCTGACGGCTCGAAACTTAGCTCTTCCCTAGAACCTATAACTTACTCGCTAACCCAAACACTTCTTTCATAACTTGGGTTGTTTTAGCTATTTCATCTTCTGTAAGGGTTGGGTGGACTAAAAACATGATTGACGTTTCACCTAGTTCAACTGCATTTGGTAGGCGTGTTTCTGGGCGCCATGGGGTGTTGTCAAAAGCTTTTTCTAAATACACTTCTGAGCAGCTCCCCTGAAAACACGGTACACCACGCTCTACAATTACATTAACTATACGGTCGCGATCCCAACCAGAGGCCAATTGTTCAGGCTTAATAAACATATAATGCTTATATTCAGCGTGTTCAATGTATTCAGGAACCTCAACTAAACGGATACAATCAAAGCCAGTTGCGGCTTGGTCAAGTTGTGCGCCATACGTTTGGCGTTTTGCAGTCCACTCTGTCATACGAGTTAGTTGAATACGGCCAAGTACGGCTTGCATTTCGGTCATGCGCCAGTTAGTACCAAAGCTTTCGTGTAACCATCTAAACCCCGGTGGGTGTTCGCGGTTATAAATTGCATCAAAGCTTTTACCGTGGTCTTTATAGCTCCACATAGTTGACCATAACTCTTTAGAATTAGTGGTTACCATGCCGCCTTCGCCGCCAGTGGTCATAATTTTATCTTGGCAAAAGCTCCACGCGCCTACATGGCCAATACTACCGACTGAGCGACCTTTATATTTAGCACCATGTGCCTGCGCACAGTCTTCAATTACATAAAAGCCATGCTCTTTACTCAGCGCCATTATTTCATCCATTTCAGCAGGCATACCGGCTAAGTGTACAACAATAACTGCTTTCGTTTTTGGTGTAAGTACCGCTTTAATACTTGCAGCTGTAATGGCTTGGCTATTTAAATCAACATCAGCAAATACAGGTGCTGCGCCAACAGTTACAATACTTGAGGCAGACGCTAAAAAAGTTCGCGGCGTAGTAATAACTTCATCGCCAGTACCCACATTTAACGCCTTAAGCGCTATATCAAGCGCTAAAGTGCCATTACCAAGTGCGATTGCATACTCGCTACCTGCCCAAGAGGCAAATTCTTTTTCAAATTCGCGGCCTTCAGTACCCGTCCAGTAGTTAACTTTATTTGACAAAACTACGCGACTTACAGCATCAGCTTCTTCTTGAGTGAAGCTAGGCCAAGGAGAAAATGGGGTATTTAACATGATGTTCCTATTAATTTCATATAGAAATGAGTGTCTAATTTATCTTGGTACTGCAGGAGAGCCAAATGCAGTAACATTATCAGGTATATTTTTTAAAACTGTACTACCAGCACCAATCAAACAATTGTTACCAATTGACACTAACTGTTTTACTTGGCTACCAATACCAACCCAGCTTTTACTACCCACAATAACACCGCCAGCTAAAGCGACATTCGGGCAAATATGGGCAAAATCATCAATAATGCAATCATGCTCAACAACAGCTCCGGTGTTGATAATACAACCAGCACCCACTTTGGCAAATGCATTAATTACAACACCCGCAAAAACTACGGTGCCCTGTGCTATTGCTGCATATTTACTTATCACTGCTGTTGGATGAATCAAAGTAATAAGATTAAAATTATTTTGTTGTAATAATTTTATTTTTTGCTGGCGAATTTCGTTATTTCCAATTGCAACAACTACATCATTACTACACGTGGGGCTTTGATTTTTTAGCGCAATTAAATCAGCGCAAGTACCATATATTGGCCAATGCTCAATGTGGGTTTTGCTAGGGTAGGCATCATCATAAAATTTAACAGTAAAGCCAAGCAGCTCGGCAATATCGGCAATAACCTTACCATGGCCGCTTGCGCCAACTATGGCTAACTGTTTAGTCATTATTAGAACCTTTAAACGGCTCAATCGTTACATGCCCGTCAGCACTTATGCCTTCACGAACAAAAACTTTTTTTACGGTGAGTAATAATATTTTGAAGTCGAGCAACAAGCTTTGGTTATCAACATACCAAACATCAAATTTAAACTTTTGATCCCAACTAATTGCATTCCGACCATTTACTTGTGCCCAACCAGTAATTCCAGGTCGTACATTATGGCGACGCGCTTGCTCAGCACTATAAAGCGGTAAATATTGCACAAGCAGTGGCCTTGGCCCTACTAAGCTCATATCGCCTTTTAATACGTTAAATAAACCGGGCAATTCATCTAAACTTGTAGATCGCAAAAATGCGCCAAATTTAGTCATACGCTCATTATCTGGCAGCAAGTTCCCCTGCTTATCTTTACCATCAAGCATGGTTCTAAACTTCATCATTTTAAATACTTTACCATGTAAACCTGGGCGGTCTTGAGTAAATAAAATAGGTGAGCCCAGTTTAAAACGAATCAGTAAAGCAACAATCATAATTACTGGCAATAAAGTCAGTATTGCACATAGAGCAACTAAAAAATCAAAAATACGTTTAATCATTAATAGCTTCCATTAAAGTTTTCTCTATCCGTGCGGCCATTATATCTCTTGAGAAGTATTCATACGAAAGCAGTTTGCAACTTTGAACGGCTTTATCGTACTCACTTTGATTATTTAAAAAGCGAGAAATACTTGCAGATGCCTTTTCGTAATCGCTGCCATCTAAAACTAAGCCACAATTATGCTCATCAATAAACTCTTTTTGCCATCCCGCGTAGTTAATTGCAATTGGGGTTTGTGATGCCAAAGCATCAAACAGCTTGTTAGCAGAGTTATGCCACATCTCCTTTACAGGCCCAAATAAAGATAACGACAAGTCAGCAGCAGATAATAAATCCACTATTTCTGTTTTAGGAACTGGCGGTAATATATAAAGGTTACGATTTAAAACCCCAGCTTTTTCTGCATCAGCAATCACTTGCTGTTTTTCCATACCATCACCAATAGCAACAAAGCATAAATTAGCATCAAGAGTTTGCGCTGCCTTCGCTAATTCAACGATATAGCCAACTTTATTGATTAGGCCAAAAGTACCAGTATAAGCAATAAGTTTACGACCATTAACAAACTTTAATTTAGTCTCTAAGTAGTTGCAGCCAACACTTTTATCAACATCAAATAAATCAGTATCACAGCTATTAGTAGCTA
Source organism: Pseudoalteromonas sp. SR44-5 (assembly GCF_014163675.1). NCBI lineage: Bacteria > Pseudomonadati > Pseudomonadota > Gammaproteobacteria > Alteromonadales > Pseudoalteromonadaceae > Pseudoalteromonas > Pseudoalteromonas sp. SR44-5. The sequence goes on along the minus strand of NZ_JACJDT010000048.1, from coordinate 33,552 downwards.
ACGTGACGTGCTCTGCTGGAATACCATGCCTTGTAATACCATCGCACATGCCTGGCGATAAACCAATAAGACGCTTAGAGTTCTTGTAAGTGTGTTTTTCTAACCAAGTAGCAATTTTAATAATCCACTTATTTTTTATAACACCCATTGCTACAGGTAACTCAGGCCAAAGGTCACGTACTTCAAACACTAAGGGAACTTTTTTCAGTTTAGAATAAATTAACCCAGGGATTGCAATTGTCAATGGCGTGCTAGTAGCAAAAACCACATCAGCTTTGATCGAAAGCGACTTTAACGTAGACCTAATCGAAAAATTTATAAACTTCAAAATTCGCTTTAAAAAGCTATCTTTATTTGAGTAATCAAGATGTAAAACATGCAATTTAATGCCGTCAATTTCTATAAAGTTCCAGCCATTGCGTAAATTATAATTATCAGAAAAGTAAGCCGAACTAGTCACAAAAGTAACAGTGTGGCCATTTTTAACTAATCGTTTCGCCATTTCGTACGAGCGCGTCCCCGCGTTTGATTCTGGAGTAGCAAAGTACTGGTGTAGATAAATAATTTTCATATAATTAGTATAACTTCTTAAGATGATTGAGTGTAGCTAGAACACGTGTTGCAATAAAAGCAGAGCTGTAACCCTTGAAGAAAAGCATACTCATGTATTTTTTAACTAAATATATGAGTTTTTTAGATTCATTTCGCCTATCTACTTTTTTTCTACTTGCTGAGTTTTGACGATGATTAACATAGTAAACAGTATCACTACTGCATTTTGCAATATAATCAATATTCTTTGAAATAGTAGCCATAAATAGGCCATCTTCACCTCTTGCTAAGTTCGTATCAAATCTAGTGTTTCCTATCATGTCCCTATGTAACATTTTTGCGCAGGGTGAAGAAAAATACTTTCGATAAATAAGCGGAGAGGTCCCCTGAGATGCTAAATTAGCAAACGATTGACCGATATAGTTATCAAATTGCTGCTCAACTCTTACTTTGAAATTAATAACGTTCGTAATACCCATTGTTTTTTCATTGGTCACTTTCAGTAAATTCTCTAAATAATTTACTGAAATAATATCGTCGTCATCAATAAAAACTAAGTATTCTTCTGTTGACTCATCTATTAACTTATTCCTAGCAAAAGAAACACCGGCTGTTGGAAGGTAGAAATATTTATAATTAAAGTTAAATTTGTTTAAAATACTGATTACTAACTCTTCAAACTTATCTCTGGGGCCATTCAGACCTATATAAACACAAAAAAAATCATTATTTAATGTTTGCAACTCAATCGATTTCAAACAATCTAACAAATAATCACCTGGTTTATATGTAGGTAATATTATTGAGATTAGACTCACTAAAAACTCCCTCTATATCACTGCTTACAATAGAAAAATTTGTTGCATGTAATATCCTAATTGAACATACAACTAAAGAACATTTCATGCTCCCTTACTTCTAGGTGGGCAAAAGACCACTAGCCTCGCCAACTAAACCACGAATATAAATAACAAAGCAGACTACTATCAACATACCATGTGCAACATACCTATGCTGTGATTTCACTAATGATTCAATAGCTAAAGGAATAGCTAAAATAAGGAATATAGAAAGGTAAGTATTAAATCGACCAAGTATTCCCAAGCCCAGAGTGTAATTACCAATAATTATAGAAAATAAAGCAAGTAAAAATATCACTCTTTTTCTTTCAGAATCTAAATTCCGCTTATAAGCTATAAGTAAAAGGACAAGTATAAGCTGCTTCAATAAAAGAACCATTCCGACTCCAGAAACACCACCTTTGTCCATTAAGGTGCTACTATCTAAATAACCTATATATTGGCCAGGAATAAGAAAACTAAAGACATTCAAAACTTTCAAAATCATTTCTTTAAATATTATAAATGGAAGTGACGCAACCCACAGCATTGATAACCAAGTAACAGGAAACCTAAAAGCAGTTAGAAAATAGAAAGGGTAAAAGAATATAGCCGACATATGTGTCGCCATAGCGACAATAGTGACTAAGGTAAATTTAATTAGATTACGCTGATAGATAAAACGAACACTATATAAAATAATAGCTGTAGCTAAAGCTTGTCTCATCACATTGTGCATAAACGCAAATAGACCTAACCCTGACAAAAATATTGCAATCGATAGGCTAATATTATCACTTTCATAATAAACAGCTTTAAAAATAAAAAAAATAGTTAATAATGCGTATATAAAAGTAACAAATGAAGCGTCTGCACCGAGCCAATCTGAAAATAGACTAGTATAAATAAATACCCAGCCTAACTTCACAGTTAACCAAGCCTCATTAGAGCCAGAAACAACTTGTTCATAAAGGTCATAATAAGCTAAGGTATCAATCCCTACTTCTGGTGCTCTAAAGCCTACTAACCAACTTAAAAAGCAGCCAATAATTACCAGTGAGATTTTTCTCTGTTGCTTATTATTAGCAAATAAAAATAAAATAGCCACTGATATAGGGAAAATAAATATATATAATACCATAAAATATCAAACTCTTTCTTCTGATCCAGAACCCAATAATAAACTTAGCATTTCAGATAAAGCTTTCAATTTAAGGTAATAGCAAACTAATATCGCAATTAATTTTTTCTTAGTAGGTTGATTTGGATTAGCAAATGCTCGCTTTATTCCAGTAAAAGGAGGTAATATTTTTTTTAGTAACAGAATTGCAACTGACTTTTTACCTGCGCTTCTCGCTACCGATAGGTGCCCGCCCGCCAAGCGTTTATTTTTTGTATGTATGTCTTTAAATTCGCTTCTAGTTGGATGAAAAACGACACAATTCCTAAGATAAGTAATTTGACTTCCTTGTTTAAAGACCCTTCGGCCCCACTCCCCATCTCCACCTGACATTAAGTTTTCGTTAAATACTCCCAACTCATCGAAAACCGATTTTCTACTAATCATATTGCCCGTTGCAGCCATACCACTTTGTACAAACTCTTCTTGAGGGAATGCAAAAAAAACTTCGTAAATTTCAAACCAGTTCATTTTTTCATTTTCGCTAAACAAACTTATCTCACCACCAATTCGATCGATTTGAGGGTTTTTCTTTAAGTAGTCAATAGCAACTTCTAACCAGTCTTCTTTTGGTTGACAATCAGAATCAGTAAATGCATATACATCGCCTTTAGCAATACTAAGCGCTTTATTTCTTGCCGCATAAGATCCTGGTTTTCTCTCATCTAATAAGAAACAATTTTCTGGTAAAACAAGGGAATCAGGAGCTTTATCATCAGGAGCATTATTCACAACTATAATTTCAAAATTTTTCACTGAGTATGTTTGCTTATTTAAAGCATTAACACAAAGCTGTAGGCGCTCCCAATCATAGTATGTAGGTATAATAACGCTGATGAATGGTAACTCGCTTTCTATATTATTCATTTCATTTTCCATAAGTAGTATCTTATACCAAGTATTATATGGTTATTAACTCTCACAAAAAAAGAGGAAACCATTACTCCACCATGCGAACAATCTATTAACTTATCAACTTGTTAGTTTATCAATTTGTCAATAAGAGCTTTTGTTTTATTTATAGTAATTTCTGAGTTAAAGGACTTAAGGCTCAATTCTTTATTTATTGCTACATCGTCCTTTGACATATTATCACAATTGAAATTATCTTTATTAAACACCTTGAAACCAAGACATTTAAAATAGTCATACAATGGATTCTCCTTATCCAAAAAAACCTTGGCACCCAAAGATAGCATTATCAATATATTGCCTGCTGCCTGTTGCCTTTTGTGATTCATAATAACAAATGAGCACCTTTTAAGGATATTAAAGTATTCTTCTTGTGTTAAAAAATCTCTTAATATCGTATAGTTCAAAGATGTGGTACTTAACTTGGAAATTATCATTTCTGCATAGTTATTATCGCCATATGATAATGGAATAACCACTTCTCTTTTCTCGTTTGCTTTTACTAGCCCATCAATTATTTCAATATGATTATTAGTTTCAGATGCACTATTACCTAGCAGTATCGAATCACCATTAACATAATCAGCTTTCAGCTTTTCTACTATTTTATCTGAGGAACCATAATTCCAATCTATATACTTTGCATTTAATTTTAGTTGCAGTGCTACACTTTCAAATTCACTTTCTAAAACAGGACAAAAGTAATCGATTTTTTTATAGGATGCGTCTAAATCGAAAATTTCTTTCTTAATAAAATTTTTAATACTTTTTTTATTTTTTTCTTTTATAAGAGAGCTATAGATATAATAATCGAAACCAAAACCAATCCAACACACTTTGATTCTTTTTGGGATAAATTTAAGAAATAATTTAAACAGCTCATTCATTGAGTGAAAAACCACTGCATCATAAGTTCTTAAACGATATAGTAATATATCTTTTAAAAATGATTGTCTAGACTTAATAACTACATCTCTATCCTTGATATATTTTAAACTTTCATTGTTAGTAATAACTACAAAATCATTTTCAACATAGCCGATATTTTTAAAGTTCGAAATAGCATAATCTATAAACTTCTCATCAGAACACACATGTAAAATTCTTTTCACGCTAGACCTTTACGGGTGTAATATCTTTACTACACAATACATTGTAAGAAATTGTTGTATATTCACTATTTGTAGCAAAATTAGTACACCAATCAACTATTTGTTTAGGGATATTTGCCCCTGCCAAATGTGAAAATGGATACTGCCCGCCAAATCGTGCATTGAGCTCTAGAACATAAAACTCACCACTGATTTCCAAACAATCAGAGTCAAGCATAGCAATATGACCTAACGCTGATGATAAACTTTGCCCAATTGATGAAAGTTTTGAGTTTTCAATGGTGATTGCCTGATCTGTTTCACCTGAACGCATCGCAAGCTTTTTCTTACAAAATGTAGTTACATAGTTTTTTTGTAAATCATTAACAACCTCAATACCATACTCATCACTAGTAATACACTGCTGAATTAATATTGCGTTATCAATATCAGCACTCGATTCAAACTTTAAATAAGATGATTCAATTTCGTTTCGCACTTTTTTGTAAAGTACTTGCAGCTCTTCTAAATTATCAGCTTTATAAATACCAATAGATCCCATACCCCACCGTGGTTTAATAATAACTGGATATTCAAGGTTATTATTATTAAGCGCTGTAACTGCTTCTGAAAATGAAATATACGTCGCTGGAGTATTAATACTATGCTGAATCAAAAACTGATATGTTTTCCATTTGTCATTACAAATATCAATCACTTCAGGATCTGAAACAATGACATCGACACCAATGTCTTTAAAACGTTGTTTATTTTTAGCTAGTATTGGTAAATCGATATCAAAAAGTGAGATAAGTACCGTTATTTTATTTTTCTCACAGTAGTTTATTAAATAATCAATGTATTCAGCAGAGTATATTTGTGGTGTTAATGTAAACGCATCTGCTTGTTGTAAGGCATACGTCTCAATACTATTTGCAGCAAAAACCTTACCATTTAAAGATTTTAATGCTTCTTTAAAATAATTGACTAGGTAACTTCTACGCCCTACTGAGGTTAATAATATATTCATATTTCTTTTGTCGCCATTAAGTTCAACAATCCACCAGTGTGCCAGAAAAGTACATTACTACCCGGCTTCACCACTCCATTTTTAATATACTGCTGCATACCATACCATGCCTTCCCCGTATAAGTAGGGTCGAGTATTATTCCTGTTTGTTCAGCGGCCCTTCTAATTACACTTAGCTGCTCAGGATTAGTTTTTTCATAGCCTCCAGCAATAAACTGATCATCAAGTACTATATCTGCTGACAATTGAGTATCTAGTTTATTAACGTTAATAAACTCTAAAACCGAATTACTAATTGCTTCTAACCCACGAGGATTTTGCCGAGCAACACTAATACCAATAACTTGAGTAGCTGAATTTATTTTTTTAAAACCTAAATGTAATCCAGCTTGCGTAGCACCTGTGCCACTTGCGTGAAAAACAAAGTCAAACAGCAGGTTAGATTGCGCGTGTGCTTCAAATGCGGCATCATAAAATGCTTGCGTGCCTTCTAAACAATGCCCCCCCCCCCAAATATAAAATGGCTTTAAACCTTGCCTTGTATGTTCCGCCATTTCAGCGTCCATCACTTTTGCAACCTCACTCATGTCGCAATACACAATTTTTATACCTAGGATCTGTAATAATTTTAAGTTACCACAAAAGTCGTTCGGCTCAGAGTCATGGATCACTATAGTACATGCAATTCCCAGCTCTTTGCAGCGAATAGCAGTGGCTCTTACATGATTAGATTGCGCCCCGCCACAGGTTACTACCGCATTGCAACCTTCTTCCATGCATTTAGCCAAAATATACTCAGCCTTACGGCCTTTATTACCTCCTCCTGAAATCGGGTATAAATCATCTCGCTTTATAAACAGATTTACACCCAAATAATTAATTTGCATTATTGGTGTTGCTGTTAACTTCATAGTAATTTCAATTCCATTTTTAAGCCTTTAACATTACTATCTTCATAATTGAATTCATTAACAATCAGAAAACCTACTTTTTTATATAAATGACTAGCTGGGCTATCTGCTCTTACGGTTAGTGACAGGCTATTAAATTGCTTAGATTTTAATTCTGCAATAGCAATCTCAAGTAATAGTTGGCTAAACCCCTGCCCTCTAGAGTTTGATAATATAGCAATAAATGGGCAATAGGCTACTTTACTATCTAGATCATTCATATATACAGCAATTGCACCAACCAACTGGTTCTTCTTATACACTCCAAAAACAGTTGCAACCTTAAGTAACTTTAAAGCGTATTGTTCTAAATCTACTCGTGATGACAATGTTGGTGAAAAATCATCATCTACTTGATTTAAAAGCTTAAAAAAGGATGACAAATCGCCCTCATTTAATAAATTAACCACAAATAACCTCAATAACTTTAATTTGCTCTTCTTCGGTTAAAGCATCATGAATTGGTATACACAGCACTTGATCAGAAATTAATTTAGCATTAGGAGTATCGCTAGCATAGCCCTTATAAAGTTCAAACTGAGTTACTAAAGGGTAAAAATATCGTCTAGCAAGAATATTATTTTCTTGAAGCTTTTCAAGTAACTCATCACGGCTTAAGCCAAACTCTGTTTCGTCAATTAAAACAGGATAATATGAATAGTTAAGCTCTAAAGTAAGATTGCTATCAAGTACTTTAATGCCAACTATATCTCTGAATGCTTTATCGTATTTTTTGGCAATTAGTTTTCGTTTAGTTATCGACTCGTCAATTTTAGTTAATGCAACAAGCCCAAAAGCAGCTTGCACTTCATTAAGTTTTGCATTCATTCCACAAACACTTATTTGCGTTTCAGACTCAAAGCCAAAATTCTTTAATTGATCAATTTTCTTTTTTTGTTCTAACGTTTTGCAAACAACAGCCCCACCTTCAATTGTTGAGTAAGCCTTGGTTGCATGAAAACTCAAAATAGACAAATCGCCATAGTTTAAAACAGATTGTTCGTGCTCTTTAACTCCAAACGCATGTGCAGCATCATAAATGATTTTTAAATCATGCTTTTTAGCGATAGTTTCAATTGCATTATTATCACAAGGCATACCGTATACATGAACAGGCAAAATAGCAGATGTTTTATCAGTTATAGCCGCTTCAATTTTTGAAGGATCGATATTAAATGTGGCGGGATCAATATCAACAAAAACAGGTGTTAAATTATTCCATTTAATTGCATGAGCTGTCGCTACAAACGTGTAAGGTGTTGTTATTACTTCACCTGTAAGTTCTAGCGATTGTAAAGCGGTTATAAGTGCCAAGGTACCGTTAGAAAATAGGCTTATATAGGGTACATTAAGGAACTTGCACAGCTCGTCTTCAAGCTTTTGATGGTAATGACCATTATTAGTTAACCACTTTCGCTGCCAAATATCTTCAAGATATGGTGTTAATTCATCTAAAGGCGGTAACAGTGGTGAAGTAACTGTTATTTTATCCATTTTTAATTCAACCTTTTTCTAAAAACTACATGTAAAATTTGTGTGTATAAATCTTTTTCTGTCCAACGAATCAAACTAATGTATATCAAAGGCATAACTGTAAGGTTAATTAGTAGATGAACATAGGGGCTATTGATATATCTTGCCATTACATACCAAGCAAAAATATAAGTAAGCAGCCCACTAAAGAGCACACAACCCCAGATGGGTAATAATGCAGCTATCTGTTTAGTCGTTTTTAAACGACTAAACAGGCCCGTGTAAAAAGAATTAATAAAAAAAGCAATAAATGAGTGAGCTAACAAACCAATACACATAGCTTTAACACCAAGTGGTATGGTAATAACTAACATGATAGTAATTAAACTTTTTTTAATAATTTCTAGCTTTAAAAAAATATCTGAGCGCCCTTTAACTTGCAACAAATTTAAATTTATTGCATGTATTGGGTAAAGCATAAATGCCAAGCTTAATATAGATAACAGTTCAGCTGCAGGTAACCACTCAGACCCCAGTACAATACTAATAAATGGTTCTGCTGAAATACTTAACCCCGCCATTAAAGGAAACACGACTAACGCAGCCAGTCGTAGAGTCAATAAGTAAGTATCTTCAAATTTATTAACATCATTTTGAATATTACTTAGCATGGGGTAGGTTACACGTTGTATTACTGTCGTCATAGTCATTGCAGGTATTAGAGAGAGTTGGTTTGCTTGGGTAAAAAAACCAACCTGAGATGCATTAAACTGTTTACCAATAACCATTTGATAAATATTTTTAAAAACAGTGTCAATTAGCGATGCAACTAATAATTTAGAACCAAAGCCAAATAAGTAATTAAAAGAGTCTTTGCTAAATCCTTTTTTTGGCATCCAAGGGTGAAAAACATTCAATAAAATAACCAAAAGAAACGCATTCGTTAATGTTTGCGCTACCAAAGCCCACACACCGTAGTCTAGTTCAGCCATATACAAGGCCACCCCACTACTGATAACAACGCTGAGTAATGAAGCTTTAGCCTGTGTTTTAAAGTCCATACTAATGGTTAATTTAGCTCTTTGGACAATAGCGAAACTATTAATCACAATTGTTAAGGAAAGTACACGTACTAAATTAACTAATTCTGGCTGCTCGTAAAATCTCGCTATATAAGGCGCAGATAAAAAAAGAACTGAATAGCAAAAAATACCAACAAAAATATTAAAGTAAAAAGCCGTTGAAAAATCACTTTCTGTACGCTCAGTATAACGGACCAAGGCAGCAGTAAAACCGCTATCTGTAAATACCTGGCTTACTGCAATAAATACAGCTAACATACCCACTAGACCAAACACATTTGGTCCTAATAGCCTTGCTAAAAATAGCATAACTATAAGTTGAATAGCTTGAGTAGCTAACCGTTCTATGGCACTCCACTTCAAACCATTGGCAGTGGATTTCATATATTTTTTAATAAATCTGCTAAATAGCTGCCATAGCCATTTTTAGACATTAGCTTAGCTTTTACTGCCACGTCTTCAGCCGTTAGCCAACCATTATGAAACGCAACTTCTTCTAAACAGGCTATTTTATAGCCTTGGCATCGCTCAATTGTTTCTACAAATTGTGCTGCTTCGAGTAAACTTTCATGGGTGCCTGTATCTAACCAAGTAAAACCACGGCCCAGCATTTCGACATTAAGCTTATTTTGCTTTAAATACATTTCGTTCAAGCAGGTAATCTCAAGTTCACCTCGATGAGATGGTTCAACTTTTTTCGCCAATTCAACAACCGAATTGTCGTAAAAATAAAGCCCTGTTACAGCAAAGTGAGATTTTGGTTTAGTTGGTTTTTCTTCGATTGATATCGCTTTTTTATTATGGTCAAACTCAACCACGCCAAAACGCTCAGGATCTTTTACTTGATAGCCAAACACTGTTGCACCTTGGCCGTTTTTTGCATTTTCTACAGCGTGCTTAAGCTTAGTGGTAAAACCTTGCCCATAAAAAATGTTATCACCAAGCACTAAGCATACGTCATCACTACCAATAAAGTCTTCACCCAAAATAAATGCTTGGGCTAGTCCATCGGGGCTAGGTTGCACTGTATAACTAAGCTCAATACCAAACTGTGAGCCGTCACCTAATAAGCGTTTAAATGAATCAATATCTTCAGGCGTAGTAATAATTAACACTTCGCGTATACCGGCTAACATTAACACCGAAAGTGGATAATAAACCATTGGCTTATCATAAATGGGTAATAACTGCTTTGATACACCCATAGTGATAGGGTAAAGGCGTGTACCAGAACCACCCGCTAATATAATTCCTTTCACTTTACTCTCCTTGAGTTTTTGTGTTTATTTGACCAAGGCGTTCACGTTGATACGAACCACTTTGAACGTTTTGACACCACTGCTGATTATCTAAATACCATTGTACCGTTTTTCGCAAACCTGTTTCAAAGGTTTCGATTGGCGTCCAATTTAGTTCTTTGCTCATTTTTGATGAATCAATTGCATAACGTCTATCATGCCCAGGTCTATCATTTACAAACGTGATTTGCTCAGCATACTCAGGTTTTTTAGGCACCAACTCATCTAAAATACTGCAAATTGTTTGTACAACCTCAATATTTTGCTTTTCATTGTGACCTCCAATATTGTATGTTTCGCCTACTTTGCCTTCAGTCACTACTTTATATAAAGCACGTGCATGATCTTCAACATAAAGCCAATCGCGAATTTGGTCGCCTTTACCATAAACAGGTAAATCTTTGCCTTCAAGTGCATTTAAAATCACTAATGGAATTAATTTTTCAGGGAAATGATAAGGCCCATAATTATTTGAACAGTTAGTCACTATAGTTGGAAAGCCGTAAGTTCTTAACCATGCTCGCACTAAATGATCACTAGATGCTTTACTTGCTGAATATGGGCTACTTGGGGCATAAGAGGTTTGCTCTGTAAATAAAGGCAGCTCTTTATCAAACGCATTATCATCTTGTTCATCTGGATGTGGTAAATCACCATATACTTCATCAGTTGATATATGATGAAACCTAAAAGCTAGTTTAGCGCTATCATCAAGGGTATTCCAATACTCGCGAGCAGCCTCTAATAAGGTATAAGTGCCTACAATATTAGTTTGTATAAACTCAGCAGGACCAGTTATTGAGCGATCAACATGGCTTTCTGCGGCTAAATGCATTACAGCATCAGGGGTATGCTGTTTAAAAACACGGTCAAGCTCTGCGCGGTCACAGATATCAACTTGCTCAAATGTATAGCGGTCACTCTTTTCGATATGTTCTAGGGACTGTAAATTACCAGCATAGGTTAACTTATCTAAGTTAATAACTGAGTCACTGGTGTTTTTAATAATGTGGCGAGTAACAGCCGAACCAATAAAACCAGCTCCACCTGTAACGAGAATTTTCACAATCAATCCTTTATTAGTTTAAAAATCAGATAGCAATTTAGTTATGCTACTGTATCAAGTCCTAAATTAAGCCAGAGTCAGGTCAAATATGAAAGTTAATACCTTCTTTTCTGAATGGATCTCTATGGCTAACCTTTACTTTAAAGCGTGGCATAATGCCCTGCTTACAAAACATTTTACCACAGAGGCGTTCGCTACACCGAAAACCATTCGTGGCTAAAGCCGACTCCTACGTGTTCTGTGTGGTAAGCCTTTTACTTTAGTTACAACTGCGCGGCATAAAGCCCGACTTACAAAATAAGTTCTACCACCGAGGCGTTCGCTACATCGAGAAAAGCTAGATAAAGTTAATTTATTAGCTCTCTAATCTCTGCCTCCGTGAACTCAGTGTCCTCTGTGGTGAATTTACTTAATTTTTTTCCACCGAGAGCACCGAGGCGTTCGCTACACCGAAAAACCATTCGTGGCGAAAGCCCGAAAAAATCATTTACACAAAAATAAGGGAGCTAGAATAAATGAGAAGAGATTAACGCATGCTTTATAACTTTTCTTAAGAGCAATGACCTTTACTTATTTGTACATATCTTAATTAAAACTGCGCGGCATAAAGCCCGACCTACAAAACATTTTTACCACCGAGGCGTTCGCTACATCGAGAAAAGCTAGATAAAAGTTAATTTATTAGCTCTCTAATCTCTACCTCCGTGAACTCAGTGTCCTCTGTGGTGAATTTACTTAATTTTTTACCACCGAGAGCACCGAGGCGTTCGCTACACCGAAAAACCATTCGTGGCGAAAGCCCGAAAAAATCATTTACACAAAAATAAGGGAGCTAGAATAAATGAGAAGAGATTAACGCATGCTTTATAAC
>NZ_JACJDT010000048.1:0-21108 GCF_014163675.1 Pseudoalteromonas sp. SR44-5 | reverse complement strand
CGTTCGCTACATCGAGAAAAGCTAGATAAAAGTTAATTTATTAGCTCTCTAATCTCTACCTCCGTGAACTCAGTGTCCTCTGTGGTGAATTTACTTAATTTTTTACCACCGAGAGCACCGAGGCGCTTTGCTGCACCGAAAAACCATTCGTGGCTAAAGCCGACTCCTACGCATTCTCTGTGGTGAGCCTTTTACTTTAGTTACAACTGCGCGGCATAAATCCCGACCTACAAAACATTTTTACCACCGAGGCGTTCGCTACATCGAGAAAAGCTAGATAAAAGTTAATTTATTAGCTCTCTAATCTCTACCTCCGTGTCCTCTGTGGTGAATTTACTTAATTTTTTACCACCGAGAGCACCGAGGCGCTTCGCTACACAAAGAAAACCATTCGTGGCTAAAGCCGACTCCTACGCATTCTCTGTGGTGAACCTTTTACTTCAGTTACAACTGCGCGGCATATAGCCCCGTATACATTTGAAGCCAAAGGTTTTAGGTGCTAGTTACTTCCCTAGCACCTATTTAACTTTTTTGTCGCGATATAAAATCGCGGCTACGTTTTACTTATCCGATTTATATTCGTAATTGTAGTAACCGTAATAGCCGTATGCGTTACTGGCTTTTTTTAGTACGCCGTTGAACACTACACCTTTTACATCTGTGCCGTTTTGTTCAAAACGATTACGGGTTAGTTCTATTTCTTTAATATGGTTTTGTCCAAAACGTGTTACTAATAAAGTAGTACCGGTATGGGCGCTAACTATTGCCGGGTCGGTCACCGCTAAAATAGGTGGTGTATCAACAATTACTATATCGTATGCCGCACTTACCTCGGCAACTAACTTACTAAAGTTACTGTGCATCAGTAACTCTGATGGGTTTGGTGGTATTTGCCCACGGGTAATAACACTCAACCCTTCTACAGTGGTTGGCTTGGTTACTTGCTCAAGGTTTAAACGCCCAGATAAGTAATCACTCAAGCCATCATCCCACTTTAAACCAAACTGGGTTTGTAAGTAGCCTTTACGCATATCGGCATCGATTATTAGTACTTTTTTACCGCTTTGAGCCAATACAGCAGCTAAGTTAACTGATATAAATGATTTACCCACACCCGGGCTTGGGCCGGAAATTGCAATTAGGTTATTTTTAGCTTCCATCATCGCAAAATGTAAGCTAGTTCGTAAGCTACGCAGTGCCTCTATTGATAAATCAGCAGGGTTATCAAGCGCCAATATAGATTTAGGTTTATTCGCTTTGTTTTTAAGCGCTTTACTAAAACCAGTTAGTTTATCTTGATAATCTGAGTAGGGTACACTGGCATATACTGGCAGGCCAATTGCTTCAATCTCGTTTGGATCTTCAACGCCTTTGTGCATGGCCTTTTGCACCAACACAATCGCAACAGCTAACATACCACCCAACATCGTGCATATAACTACAATTAGTGCTTTTTTAGGCTTAACCGGTTTTGAGGTATTCACCTCAGCATAGTCAATAATACGTACGTTACCTACTGTGCCAGCCCTCACTATGTCAAGCTCTTGAGTTTTACTAAGTAAAAGTGTGTATATTTGATTGCTTACTTCTACATCGCGTTTTAAACGTAGTAGTTCTTGTTGAGTCTCTGGTAGGTTACCTACTTCGCCAACCAGTTCTTTTCTCTGATCATTAACAGCGTTAATTTGCTCGACTAAGCCTTGGTAAGTTGGGTGGTCTTTTTTAAACTTACGGCTCATTTCAAGGCGCTTTAGCTCGAGCTCTTGTAGTTTAGTTTCAAGTTTAACTACTTGCTCTAATACACCTTGCGTTTCAAGAGTAATATTGATTGATTGACGCTTAATTTGGTAATCGTTAAAGCGTTGCTCGGCAAATTCTAACTGTTTTTTAATCTCAGGTAATTGTACTTCTAAAAACTCAAGGGATTTTTGTGCTTCGGCTGAATTGCGCTCCACGTTACGGCGTACATATATACCCGCTACTTTATCAAGCACTTTTTCAGCATAATGTGGTTGTTCGCTCTGCAGGCTCAAGTCAATAATACCGGAGTCTTTGCCCTTTTCGCTGGCACCAATCGCAGCTTGTAAATCTAAAATAGTATTTAAACGGTCTTTGCGCTGTATTGTAAACTCAGTACCAGCACGGGCGTTTAAACTGCGTATCGTTAAGTTAAATTTACCGTTGGTTAACTCTTGGCCTACTTTACCCGCTAATATTTGTTCACCATCTTCATTTAGTAATACGACTGCATGATTTTCTTGTGCTACTAAGGTAAAACTAGAGCCAACAGCTAAAGGTGGTACATCGAATCTAAATACATCAATGCTCTCACCACCCCACGCATATGAGCTAGCGCCAAAACTCGGCTCTGCTAACTCACCTTCGCTCATAGGGCTAAATTTACGAAACGCACGACTGCCTATAAACGGGAATAATTTGGGCTCTGCAATTACGTCAAGGTGCAAGGTATCTACCGCTTCGCCAATGACTGAGCGTGATTTTAGCAGTTCAATTTCTGTTACCGCAGCTGAGGTACTTTCAAACATACCCGACATATCGTCAAAACCAGGCACTGAGCCACCGCTTTCTTCAACTTGAATCATCGCCGTTGCTTGATATACCGGGGTCGAAAACACCGCATAAACCACACCCACAACCATAAACAGAGCTGTTAAGGCGATTATAAAATATTTACGATCGATCAAAGCTCCAAAAAGTGCCATTAGGTCAATTTCTTGGCTTGCTTGTGCCTGTTGTTCAGACAACCGATTTTGTTTGTTTGCTGCTAATGCAGTGGGCTGAGCATTCATGTACTAGCCTATCCTTATAAATACTTTTGCCAAGCGCTACAGGCGCTGTCGATTAATGCATAAACGTGTTCAAACGCTTCAAGACTCTGCCTATATGGATCTGGCACTTCTTTATCATCCAACCATTTACCGAGTAAAAAGGTTTTGCCGCGCGCTTCGGGGTAGCGACTACACAGGTCAGTTAAGTGGCGTTGTTCCATCACTAAAATAACACTGTTTTGCGCAACTAGGCTTGATGTTAACTGCCGACCTTGGTGCTCGTCCATGTTTATACCATTCGTTGCAGCAATCTGCTTTGCTGTCGCGTCGGCGGCTTTACCTTCAAGTGCGGTTAAACCAGCAGACGATACTTTGATATTTTTACCTGCTAATTTACTTTTTAATACGTATTCAGCCGTTGGGCTGCGGCATATATTGCCTGCGCACACCACTAAGATAGAATCAAACATTATATCTCCTAATTAGTGCCCAAATCATCAAAACGCTCAACCGTCGCAATTGATGGTAATAATAAACTTATTACGCGATTCCAACGAGCAAGTGGTGCAGAAGTTACATACACAATATCGTGTGGCTGTAATTCAAATTGCTCAGCTAGCACTAACGCTGCTACATTTTTTGCATGCAGCTGATATACATCAGCAATAACACCATCGGTTTCAAGGTTACGTTTACGTAGCACAAACACACCATTTGCATCGGCGGTGCTTTCGTTTAAACCACCGGAGTTGGTTAGTGCTTCAGCAAGGTTTAAACCATAACGGTTTACATCAACTGAACCCGCTTTTTTAACATCTCCTAAAACAAAAACACGCTGTAAGTCATTACGGTTTACATGCACTATATCGCCATGCTGTAATAAGCGGTTTTGTGAAATATCGCCATGCGCATAAAAATCATCAAGCTTTATTACTTCTGTTTTGTCGCCACGAGTAAACGTTACTGTGCGCCAATCAGCATTCTCAGTCAGTCCGCCTGCTTGATTTAAGGCATCAATCAATGTGAGTGGAGTTTCGGTTACTGGAAATATACCAGGCTTATTCACTTCACCTGTTACGTATGTTTTTTGGCTGCGAAAACCAACCACTTTAATATCAATTTGAGGGTCTTCAATCACTCGACTTAAGCGTTTAACTAACTCGCTGTGTACTTGTTGTACTGTTTTACCTGCCGCCTGAATATTCGGCGCATAAGCGTAAGTTATGGTACCGTCTGCTTGCACGCGAAAACCATCAAACTCTGCGGTACGTTGTACTGCAGCTGGTATGGTTAATTCTGGGTGATCCCACACACCAATAGTAAGTACATCACCTACACCAAGTATGTATTCGTAATTATTAACATTTAAACCATCAAGGCTCGAAGGTGGCTTAGTTTTTTTGCGCGATTGTTTTTGCTGATAAATTAAAGATGAGTCAATAATTTGAATATTTACTTTTTCAAGGTCTTGTTCAAGGTTTTTTGTTTGTTCACCCGATTCGATTCCTTCGAAATGGCTACCGGGGATGATTGTACAACCTGTCATTGTTAGCAACGTGAGTGATGCTACAAGTGTTTTACAGCTTAGCGCCATTGTTTATTCCCAAATAATATTAAATTCTAAAACTTTCAGCTTATTTTAAATATATTGCTGTTATTTTTTGCTGGCTAATTAAAGCATGGCTATCCTTGCTTCGCAAGGTTGCTTGCACGTTTACTGTGTAAGCAGTTAACTTTTTTGTTAATTTAGTTAAAAGCTTCGGGCTTCGGGCTTCGGGCTTATCAAGTATTTTTGATGGTTTTTATTAACTTGCCAAGCATTTTCCCAATTATTTCACATTCTTCGAGAATAAGTTCAGACTGCGTGTGACTAATATAACCCAATTCAAATGCAATCATAACCTGAGTTTTTAACTCACCTATAGAGCCTTTAGCGATACCTAAAAACCGCGCTTTTTCTTTTTCAAAATCTCTTTCAAAACCCTCTGCTATATTACTTGGCACTGAGACAGAGCATCTGCACATCTGATCTTTCAAACCGTAATCACGTAAAGTTTCAAATGTACTATAAATTAATAAACTAAGCCTGAAAGCCCTTTGCCAAACTTCTAAATTTTCATATCTCATGACCAATCCATGTTGATTTGCGGCGTGCTGAAAATAATTTGACAATAAAAAATGTTTTGAAGTTTCAAAACCCATCTGTTCAATCCTAGGGCACAAACTATAAAACAACACCATACTGCTCGTATCACGATGCTCATAACCCGTAGCTTAATCAGGCACGCTTCCGCCCCTAGGTTACAGTTCCTACGTTCTGGTCAGTTTAATTCAAATTGTAAAATACAAGACCTTTCGCGGTGGCAAGCTACTCGCCTACAAAACTGTTTTTACCACCGAGAGCGCAGAGATGCTTCGCAACACCGAGAAAACATTTATGAAACCCTTAGGTTATCTTCTTATTCCTTCCTCTGTGATTTCGGTGTTCTCTGTGGTGAATATTTATTCTTTTCGGGCTAAAGCCGGCTCCTACGAAAACCAATTTTATCACCGAGCACTGAGTAAATCTTTCGCGGTGGCAAGCCACTCGCCTACAAAACTGTTTTTACCACTGAGAGCGCAGAGATGCTTCGCAACACCGAAAAAACATTTATGCAACCCTTAGGTTAACTTCTTATTCCTTCCTCTGTAATTTCGGTGTTCTCTGTGGTGAATATTTATTCTTTTAGGGCCAAAGCCGGCTCCTACGAAAACCAATTTTATCACCGAGCACTGAGTAAATCTTTCGCGGTGGCAAGCCACTCGCCTACAAAACTGTTTTTACCACCGAGAGCGCAGAGATACTTCGCAACACCGAGAAAACATTTATGCAACCCTTAGGTTAACTTATTATTCCCTCCTCTGTGATTTCGGTGTTCTCTGTGGTGAATATTTATTCTTTTCGGGCCAAAGCCGGCTCATATGAAAACCATTTTTATCACCGAGCACTGAGTAAATCTTTCGCGGTGGCAAGCTACTCGCCTACAAAACTGCTTTTACCACCGAGAGCGCAGAGATGCTTCGCTGCACCGAGAAAACATTTATGCAACCCTTAGGTTAACTTATTATTCCTTCCTCTGTGATCTCGGTATTCTCTGTGGTGAATATTTATTCTTTTCGGGCTAAACGGCTCATACGAAAACCATTTTTATCACCAAGCACAGAGTAAACCTTTCGCGGTGGCAAGCCACTCGCCTACACGTAATTAAACACCAGTATAAAATTTAACACCGTAGGCGTTAAGCTTGCTGACGCGTGTTCATTAGGTCATTGTCACTTCACTAATGCCTTTAACCTTTAACCTTTAACTTAAAACTTTTAACTTACTTTTCTTACGTCGCTGTTATCTACGCTCATTTCTATTTGTTTATTTAGTAGGTTGACTAACAGTATGCTGCGCATGTCGCCGTCTGGCTCTTTAAATATTGCTTGTACGTCTTTAAATGAGCCATTATTTAGGCACACTAAATCACCGGGTTGCGGTAAATTATTACTATCTTGCGCTAGCTCGAAATTTTTTAATTCTTTGATAAGTTGTGCAGGTACTAATTGATACGACGCACCATACGACACAAAACCACTAATACCGCGGGTGTTTTTTACCGCAGCAAAGTTACCGGTGTGGGGATTTAAGCGAACAAATAAATAATTAGGAAACACAGCTAATTGCTTAAAAGTACGACGACCCTTAATTAGCTGTTGTTTTTGTAGCTGAGGAAAAAAAGCTTCAATCCCTTGGTTTTGTAAATTAACTTGGGCACGAGCTTCTTGCCTTGATTTACAAAATAATAAGTACCAACTATCCATATCAATCCCTAAAATAGTGACTTTGCGTCTAAGAACTGCATATTCTTATTTCAGACGCGGGGGATTATACGTGCTACTTTAGGGTGATGTCTATAAAAAAACCGATTAAAACTTTTCAGACTCAACCTCTGTTTTTTATTAATCAGTTGCCTAAACAGTTATGGTCAATATTTTCACTATAGATGGCGGTTTTAGAATTTACTCTACACTAAAAACGTTATTGCTTTAGCACATCAGCACTAAGGCACTTTCAAAAACTAAAAAATTGTTTTTTGAAAGTGCCTAAAACATTTCTGTAAATAACCAACATTCAATCTGAAGTTTGTTGATACTTCTCTAAATAAAACCACAAAATGAGTTGCACTAATAAAAGAAGGGCATAAGCAACATTTAGCGCCAAAGCTATTCCTACACCATTATTTAATGGTATTAGTAAATATGAAAGAGTTAATACCGTTATGGCCCATAAGAAATTTAAAGCAAAACCAAACCATGCTTTATTATTTGCAGGCCAATAACTACCAAAAGCGGCATTAAGAGAATATAGAATAACGCATGGTATCAAGTAGTTAAATATCTCTCCAGCGCTAATAAAGTACTCTTCCCCAGCAAGTTTTAATATCAGGCTTTTGCATATAAACAAAAAAGCTACGACCACGACTGAGAAAATCAGATTAGCAGCCATGATATCCATGACCTTTACATTCCCCCCCTTCTTAGAAAGGGTTGATATGTAATAACCAGACAAGGAACTAGGAATAAAAATAGCCACTAAATAGACCTGATAAACCCAAGAGAAGTAAGCAATTTCCTCTTTAGAGCTGTTAAACTCATTGAGTAAACCTAAGGTGATTGTTATTGCAGGAGCAACCATCATTGCACCAAGGATAGAAGGCGCACTTAAGCTTTTAAAAATTTTAAATATACTTTTATCAATATAAAAAAAGAACCGCCAACTAACCTCTAATTTAGATTTAAAAAACAGCTCATAAGTACCGAATGCATTAAAAAGTAACCTAAATACAGCAACGGCAAGTAAACCACCGATTACTCCATACGCATCGATTAAGTAAATCGCGAGCGGCAAAAATATTACAAAAGTAGCAATTGAGTAGAAAAATAGCGTTTTATATTTTGAGGAACCATAGAGAGCACCTTCATAAACCCCACTAAACCCAATCAATACCATCAAAGCAACAAATAGTATAAAAAAACTATTATCTGATGATATACCAACAAGCTCACTTTTAAGATAAGGCAAGGTCAATAAGAACAACCCCAAAACCAACAAGAAAGTGAAGCTAATGCTTGCACATAACGTTTTGCTTTTGAGGTTTACATCATCAGAATATTTTGAAAAAACTGTGTTTGTAGTAACGGAACAGCCGAACGCTACAAATGTCGCTAAGCTTGATACGATGCTAAGTAAATATGAAAACTCACCAAACTCGCTCCCTGTTAATAATTTTACGGCTATAAAATTTATTAACAATAAGGAGCCGCGCGACACAACCCCATAGCCGACTGAGTAAACTACATTTAAATTCACACTTCACACCATTAGCTTATTAGAGCGTATTTGAACCTGACAGAACATCGCAGATGCGTTGGCATGCTTGGCCATCACCATATGGATTATGAGCACGACTCATTTCTTTATATGCTGCATCGTCAGTTAACAGCTCATTCAATGCGGAAGTAATTTTTGTTACATCAGTACCAACTAATTTTACTGTACCAGCGTCTACTGCTTCTGGGCGCTCTGTGGTATCCCGCATAACAAGTACAGGTTTACCTAAGCTTGGGGCTTCTTCTTGAATACCACCTGAGTCAGTTAAAATTATGTGTGAGCGATTCATTAAGTATACAAATGGCAAGTACTGTTGCGGCTCTATTAAATGTACGTTATCTACATCTTTTAATATACGCTTTACCGGTTCTTGTACGTTTGGATTTAAATGTACTGGGTAAAGTATTTGCGTATCTGGATGAGTTTTAGCTGTTTGCGCTAATGCTTCACAAATACGCTCAAATCCGCCACCAAAGCTTTCTCGGCGATGGCCTGTTACCAAAATAAGTTTTTTACTTTCATCAAGCATTGGAAATTGTGACGCTAATGTATTACTTAGCCCCGCATCACCTTCTATTTGCTGCTTAACCAGTAAAAGTGCATCTATAACCGTATTACCGGTTACAAAAATATTTTCATCTGCATAATTTTCTTTTAGAAGGTTCGCTTTTGAGGTGTCGGTTGGCGCAAAATGAAATTTTGTTAATGCACCTGTTAATTTACGATTACCTTCTTCAGGCCATGGTGAATAAATATTACCGGTACGTAAACCCGCTTCAACGTGACCAACTGCAATTTGCTCATAATATGCCGCTAAACTCGCTGCAAATGTTGTGGCTGTGTCGCCATGAACAAGTACAACATCTGGTTTAAATTCTTTAAGAACTGGCGTCAGTTCTTGTAAAATACGACTTGTTACTTCTGGCAGTGTTTGCCCTGCTTTCATTAAATTTAAGTCGTATTCTGGGGTGATTTTAAAAAGCTCAAGTACTTGATCTAGCATTTCACGGTGCTGTGCCGTTACACATACTTTAGCTTCAAAGCGGCTATCATTAGCCAATGCATGAACAAGAGGTGCCATTTTAATGGCTTCTGGGCGAGTACCAAATACTGTTAATACTTTCACTTTTGAATCACTTTTTTAATTAATGGATTAAAAATCTCATTTACATTTAAACCCAATTTATCTGCATATAACTGACAAACCTTTTTAGTTCGATCATTTATATCAAAATCAGATTCGATTTTATTCCGCGCGTTTGTTGCAAGACGATCAGCGAAATCAGGATCATCTAATAGCTTTTCAAGACATTTAACTAGACCGTCAACATCTTTGGGCTCAAATAATAGCCCATCAAACTGATCTTTTACTAGGTGGTTATTCCCTTGAATATTTGAAACCACACATGGCAACTTTGTTGACTGTGCTTCAAGGATCGCTAAGGGCATTCCTTCCCATAATGAAGGTAATACAAATACATCAAACTCACGCAACTGCTCGGCAATGTCATCCTTCCAACCAAGCAACCTTATATGCTGTTCAGCTTTCGCTTCATTGATTATTTCTTTCAATGAAACCTCTAGCTCACCACCACCTATAAATCTAATTTCAAAATCACTTCGACGAGAGAATAGTTTAACTCCAGCCTTAGCCAAGGTAATTGGATCTTTTTGCGGCCATAAGCGACCCACCATACCAATAACTTTTTTATTATTTTGGGCATTGCCAGCTGCAGGATAAAACTTATCCGTGTTAACCCCGTTAGCGATAACACACACGTTAGATTCTTTAGTTTTTAATTGATTAACTGCTATATCTTTATCATCTTGATGTAAGCAAATTACCTTATCACTAAACTTACTTCCCACATACTCCATTATAAAGTAGAGAGACTTTGCAAATTTGCTCTGCGCTGCTGGGAATGAAAAACCATGTACAGTATGAACTACCATTGGTACACCAGCTAACTTTGCAGCAATACGCCCCAATACACCTGTTTTCGATGAATGGGTGTGCACTACATCGAACTTTTCTTGTCTGCATAATCGATATAATCTATAAAACGCTTTCAAGTCATTAATTAAGCTAATTTCACGAACTAACGAGTCTATAAAAATTGACTTAATACCAGCGCTCTCTGCATACTTAGTTAGCTCACCGCTTTCTTTGTAAATTAAATACCTGTCAACACTTTGATTGTCCAAACGAATCAACTCTTCAAAACTAACTCGCTGAACACCAGTCATTAGTGGTAATAATTGCACATGAGCAATCTTCATTTAATTTCTCCGTCAACATTGGGAGGCTTTGTTACCCAATGATACATAAATATAAGTAAAGGAACTAAAAAAGGGTAAAAATTTTGCCTATAACGTATTGCTGAGCCTGGATTAAATATTCCAAATGGGTAATGAACAAGCAGTAACCAAAATAAGCTAAAAAATAGAACTCCAAATGCAATAAAGTTGAATTTATAAGATAACAGTCTATAAATTTGTCCAAGGTACAAAAATGAAAAGACGAGCATTATAACAAGGCTTTCAAGGAAAAACACAGCCCATACAGGCCTAGCAATAGTTTCATTTATTGTAGGCCCCCAGAAGCTAATAAACATTCCATATAACATACCTCTAAAAAAGTCCCCTTCGTTCACAAAGTAAATATTTTCTCTAGTCGATTTTGCATTTTCAGGATCAAAATGAGAATACATATTGAGTGTAACTAGATCGATATACTCACTAACTGAAACAAGCAACATGAATTGCACTGTAAACATACACAAGAACAGTAGTATAGAAAGGTATGCATTTAGCCTAAACTTAATCAACAGGTATAAATAAACAACTACACTAATAATGGCAACAAAATACTGAGGTTTGAAAATCAATAAAAGATAACAAAAAAATAAAAATGAAATTTTGCTTATTTCATCCCTTTTATCGATCATATTAATTATTATGACTGCAAAGTAACTCATAAACAAAACTGCAACAGCTTCTTTTGAATGTATTGATGTCCAAATCAAATATGATGGCATTACGTTTAAAAGAATAAATAAATACAACAACCATTTATTATTAAAGACACTTCTCTTTTTTAGCGCATTAAAAGATACTGCAACCCCAATAAAGCTTAAAATCATAGCAGGCAAATGGTACAGTGGCGGCTGAAGGTATTTGACAATAGCTCCGCTAAGCTCCATCAATGCCGTTGATGAATAGAGTAAAGATGAACCAAAGGTAATTGTTGATTCTAAATATCTATGACTATCACCTAATTGAGAAACTTTTGAATAGCCAAACTCTGCTACAAAAATAAATAAAAATTTAATTATAAACAGATAAAAAAGCACCGCATTTTGTTTATAAGATATTTTCATTTTTTAATTAAGGCAAGGTAAGTAGGTTTTAAGTATTCATCAAAATAATTTAAATAACGGTTTTTCCAACATTCGCCAGCGTTCTCACCTAACTTTTGAATACTTTCACTGGTTGCATCATGTTCCAACCAGTTTAGTAATTCATTTAAATCATTAAATGAGTCTCCGATAACCCAACCGCTGTTATTTAATTCAACTTTCTCACCTGGAGGTGTACCTTTTGAGGTGATTAGTGGCCTAGATAAAAATAGGTGCTCATAATACTTGTTTGGTGAAGCATAAATATGGTTTGGATTCGATAAGTAGTACAAACCTAATAATATGTCACAGCTAGACATGATCTCTATTGCTTTTTTGTGGTCGACAGAACCATAGAAAAAAACATTATCATTTTTAGTTTCTTTAAATAGTTGTTCACACCCTCCAAAACCGGCTATATGGAGCTCTAAACCTCTTCCCTCAATAGCTTTGAGAATATTTTCTAATCCGCGACAGTGCGATTCTAGTACACCTACGTAGCAAATTTTTAGAGGCTTTTTTGCTGCAGGCTTCTCATTACACAAAAATTGACTATTTGGAACATTCTCAATTATGTGAACATTATTTTTAGATGAAAAATCATGCTGTTGTACTCTTTTATCATCAACTAATATAATATTATTTGCGTACTTTGCAACTATAGATTCTAATTTACAAGATGCCAAGCGAGTAAAACCATTCAGATTTCGTGAATCGGCAAAATGATCATACACTTCATATATATACTCTGATCTAAAAAACAATTTAGCTAGCATAGCCATGATACTTGTATCTAAATCGACAGCATGAATTATAGTAATTTCCTTTCGGTTATTACGTATATAATTTAATATAAATTTAAACCATCCTAAGTAGCCAAGGAGGCTTTTTAACTTAGCGCCATAGGTAGCTTTTTTTGTATAAAAAGTTGTATTTTTTTGCTTTTCAGGAACGCGATTACGAGGCCAATAGAGAACATGATATTTAATGTTCTCTTGTTCAAGTAAAGAAATATATTTGTTAATTCTTGAATCGAATTTAATGTCAGCCGATCTAAGCAATAAAATCATTTTTACCTACAGCACTTATCTAAAAGCAATTTCAAGTTTTTTGTATACACCCAGGCATGCTGAATAAAGTGACAATAAAATAGAAAAAAACCACAAAATATTAATAGTGAAAACCACTCTGGTGCTAAAAAATATTCGAAACTTAAACCAAGTAACATGAATAACGTGCCAAAGGTCACAAGCACTAATAATGCCTGTCTATCACTAAAGCCTAAACGCATAAATATATGGTGTATATGATCTCTATCTGCTTTGAAGGGTGATTCTTTCTTTTTCACTCTACGATACATAATCGCAATCATATCCATCAATGGCAGCGCAAGTAAATATA
This sequence comes from Pseudoalteromonas sp. SR44-5, assembly GCF_014163675.1. Taxonomy (NCBI): domain Bacteria; kingdom Pseudomonadati; phylum Pseudomonadota; class Gammaproteobacteria; order Alteromonadales; family Pseudoalteromonadaceae; genus Pseudoalteromonas; species Pseudoalteromonas sp. SR44-5. The sequence goes on along the minus strand of NZ_JACJDT010000048.1, from coordinate 8,104 downwards.
AAGCCGTTACAGGCCTGAAAAGTGACTCACCGTTATCCCCTGGCTTTAACGATAATACTATTAGCCAAGTAATTAAAAAGCCAACAAGCATAGAGCCTGCATCGCCCATAAACACTTTATTTTTAAGCAACTTGAAGGGATTAATATTAAAAAATAAATATACGGAAAGCGCTACGATCATTGCTAAGCAAATTGTAAAAATAGTTGAGTGTGAGTTTATATATGCAAGTATTGCAATCCCACTTAATGACACTATCGAAGAAGCACCAACTAACCCATCAATACCATCCAACATATTGAACGCATTAATTGCAGCAACAACCGCAATGATTGTAAATAAAATACCAAATATACCCATTGAAATATTACCAAGACCTAATATATCACCTAGATGCGATATATAGTGGTCTTGATAAAATATTAAACTAACCGTAAATATAGACTGAAAAAACAATCTAACAGTAACACTCAAATCATACTTATCATCGAGTGCACCTAATAATACAATTCCCATTGCGACTATAAATAGTGATATCAGCTCACTGGTTACTGGTCCTACAATAAGCAAACTTGCAAAAGCACCGAAAAACACACAAATACCACCTATTAATGGCACCATGCCATCATGAAGCTTTCTTTCATTGGGCTTATCCAATAAACCAATGTTCACAGATACTTTTTTCATAATAATTAACGAAAAAAGTGTTACTAATGATGAATAAATGATAATACTCAATTTTTTGTCCTTGCAAACATTTTATATGAGTGAAAAAGAAAACCAAATAACATACCAATAAACATACCTATAATAACGATAAGAACACGCTTAGGTGAACTCGGCTTTTCAACCACTATAGGTGGATCTAATGTTTTTAAAACATATTCATCTCTTGCATTAGCTAACATTTTCTTTTGTAGTTGTTGCTCTATTAAATTATAAATTGCGCCTTTAACTTGACTGATATTGGTACTTTCAATTGATTTTTCTAAAAACTGAATATTTTTATTCGCTTCGCTTATATCGCGCATCTTCATTTGATTATTGAGCTCTGCGATCAGATTTACTAGCATTTCTTGAGCAACAACAGGCGAATAATGATTTATTGAAACTGTAATAAATCCGGTTGTTTTTTCAGTTGAAATTCTTAACGTATTTTTTTTAAAATATTTGAAAATCTCTTGTAACGACGGCTCTTTTGAAGAACCGTCGTCATTCTTAACCCATTTTGATTCAACAGCTAAATAGTCTGAGTCAAATATAGGTGTGTTATCTTTTTTATTCCAGCCTGTATGAGCCATTAACTCATCAGCATAAGAAAACTTCTTTATATAATTTGATATAAATTGATAGCTTCTTAAAATTTCTAGGCCTTCATTTACTTGTCCAGACCCTGATTCATTTAAATTAATACCGGCTAAAGATGCGACACCACCTAATTGAGATGACAATCCATCTAACAAACCACTATTTTTACTTTCGTTAGGCGCTAGTATTGTTGATGATGTATAAATATCAGCACGTGTAAAAGCAAATAATACAGCAATTAATGCAAATACAACTCCTGAAATAAAAATACTCCACTTGCCTTTGCGTATAAAATTAAATACATCTCTAAGGTCTATTTCCTGCTCTTCGAGCTTATATTTTTCTTTCACTATAGTTGCCTATATACTACTAATCGCAGCGACTGCTACACCAAGTTGATAAACGATCTGTGTAACGGTACTCCACAGCGTGAGATTGTCCATATAATTTGAGTTAAGCGGCACTACTATTGTGTCACCAGCTTCAATCAGCTGAGAATCATTAACAGCAAACCAACTACCACTATCAGGAATTTTAACTGAACCGTTGGCTTTAATAATGTAAATCCGTTCATCATCCGCACGCTCTTTTAAACCACCACTTAGGGCTATATAATCTTTAAAGCTGGTTCCTGCTTTGTATAAATGTGAGGTTGCGTAATTTACTTCACCGATGACGCTGATAGAGTCGCGTTTACTTGGCACATATAAAGTGTCACCATCTTGCAGCACTAAGCGTTGTTTGTCTTCAACGATTAAAGGTAAATCAATAACGAGTCTACCAACCGCTTCTACATTAGCTAAGTCATTGAGTAACTTATTCATCTCATCATACGAAAGTGAATTGCTACCGACCGAATTTTCAAAACTCTTCTGCGCTATATCTCTGCGTAATTCTTCAGATAACTTAGCGAGTTGCTGTTGCTCTTGTTTACGAATTGATTCTCGAGTGAAAATAGCTGCTTTTTCTTCGGCAAACTCTGAAAAACCACCAGCGCGCTCTAGTAAGTTAGTTAATGTTTCACCACGACGAATTGTATACGACCCAGGAAATTTAACTTCACCTTTTAGCTCAACTTTTACATTTTCTTGCCAGTTAGGGATTGAGAATACATTTAAACTGTCTTTACTACGAAGAATGCGATTATCATCAGACTCTCCAAGTATAGCTTTATGCAAATTAAACTTAATATGCTCTACTTTTGATGCATCACCAGCTAATATACGGGTAATTTCAGCTTGCTCTGTATAAGCAGATTCAAGTAGACCACCTGCTGCAATAATAAGATCATTGACCTCACTACCTATCGTTAATGGATAAATCCCTGGATAAGTAACATGACCATTGATCTCTACCAGTTGCATTGCTTGTCTAACATTTGCTTGCAGTTTTAACTTTGCGATAACCGGCTTTAGTAAGTTATTACGACTAAACAGAGCATAATCTTCAGGCTTTAGTTTTTGCTCTTCTTCTTCAGCTTTGCGTTTTGAGATTTCAGCAATAGTTAAGTTTGAAGTATCCTTTAGTTGTAATTCCATATCATCTGTAGCAACACCAATGTATTTTTCAAACTCTTTCTTTTGGTATTTATGCCATTGCTGAACTTTCACCTGCTGCGCTTGCTGTTCTTCGGTGAGGGCCATATTTTTTAAAGCTAACTCTTCAGCTTCTTTTTCTTCGTAACGACTAAAAACTAATAGTTTATCGTTTGCTTTTAACTCAAAGTCATGTGCAGTTGCTTTTACAATAGCTTGCGCTATGTCGAATTGACGCACTTCAATATCACCTGAAATATTAATTTCACGCACTAATAAAGCGTAACTAAGGTCAGCTTGTGGTAACAAATCGCCACGAACAGACGTTAATACATCCGAAATATGCTTGCCTTGATACCATTGATAATTACCTGGTCGTGCAACAGCACCAATTACACTAATTGAGTTTTGATACTGCAAGCTTACAGGATTAAAGCGAATTCTATCGCCATCACGTGGGATATACGCAATATCTTTGCCGCTAAAGTCTACTGATAAAATTTCTTTAGCATTGTAATTATTAAAACGCTCTACAATTGCTTTTTGTGCATACGCTCCAGGCTTCAAGCCACCGGCCATTTTTAATACGTCTTGGGCATTTTCATTATTCTTCAATTCAAATATAGCTGGGCGCTTCACTAACCCTTCAACGGCTACTTGTGAACCAACTGGTGGAATAAATACTACATCCCCTGGCTTTAAGATGATGTCGTTGCGGCTATCACCTTTTATAAGTAGATCATAAAGATCAAAGTTTGCAACAACTTTACCAGCACGTTTAACTTGAATGTTACGCAAAGATGCAATTTCAGATACACCGCCGCTAATAAACAAAGCATGTGACACTGTGGTCAACGACGATACGCTATAACTACCCGGCTTATGTGCTTCACCCAATACTAAGATACGCATGCTGCGTAATTTTCCTAGCGATACAAACGCTTTTACACCTATAACTTCTTGTGCAACTTTGGCTTTGATAAGTTCTTTTATTTCGCCGAATGTAAGTCCAGCAACTTCAACAGGGCTTAAATTAGGGATATTAATTCGGCCTTCGCGATCCACATTAACTTCATAGCTTTCACTTTCCTTGCCATAAAAATTAATTTTTAATTGATCACCACGGCCAATTAGATATGTTTCTGGTACTGCCGCATTTTCACTTGGCATAAATGTAGTTGGCTCGCCAGAAAATAACTCGTAGCCAAATGGTTTTATTTCGTCTAATTGTGGCTTAAAGCGCTCTTCGTCTGTTAACTCAGGCTCTTCCTGTAATTGGCGAGGCTGAATTGTAGGCTCATCCTCTTTTATTGAGCTTGATGATGATTTACCGGTAATTGTGGATAGATCGACACCATACTGCTTTGCCAGAGCCTCTTGCTGGGCTTTTGGCAGCTTTTTAAATTGTTCAATCTGCGCTGCACTCGGTGTAAATGCAAATGCAGATGCTGTTGTTAACAGTAAAAAAGTTATTAAAAATCGTTTAAAAAGCATCACAAGTAGGTTTATCCCAAGAACTACAGCCAAAAGATTGGCTATTCTACATTATTTCACTACAAATAAAAAAGGGACTTTCGTCCCTTTATTTCACTTAAATGTCACTAAATAGAGCTAAACTGTTAAAAACTGTAAACCAGTGTCAGCGACGTTTCTGTGTCTGTACTTTCTTTATCATCAGCAACATCTGAGTTGTTGGTGATGTTGTAAGCAACTTTCATTTGTAATGAGCCATTTATCTTAGCTAAAAGTGCAGTCTCTGAGCGTGTTTTAGTGTTGGTATCACCATATTCAACTGCAACTAACTGAGTAAACTTAGCGTTGTCAGATATCTGCCAATTATAATCAAGCTTACCTAAAGCAATAACTTCACCTTCACGCTCACCAGCTAAAGAGTTGCCATTTTCATCTACTTCACTACTTGTATCAGGGTATTGAAAATATTTATAACCAGGACCAATTTCAGCATTTAGCCACATGTCAGAACGATCTAACAAGCGTTGACCATAACCAGCTGAGATAACCGACTCACTGCGATAAGCGCCAAAGTAATCTGAAACATGTGAACCATAGATATATAAATGAGCATGATCTTCATTTAATTTATAGTTACCTTGTGCTGATAACGAATATTTTTCGTTAGTACGCTGCTTTTCTTTTATACCCGCTTCATTTTCAACGTTGTCTTCTTTATAAAGACCGTTAATTTTATATTCGTTATTCCAGCTTTCTAAGTTATGTAATGCCTTGATGCCACCCTTAAGAGTGGTTGTTTCAGTATTACCGCTAGTTATGATTGCACCTAGCTCACTGGTAACTTCCCATGTTCTAGCGTCTTCTGCGAATGCGTTAGTTGTAGCTGATACTGCAACTAAAATTGATAAAAGCTTTAATTTCATTAAAAATAACCTTTGTTACTTGTATATTGATTAATCTTGCTTGTGCAAATGAACATCCATTTGCGGAAACGGAATAGTGATATCCGCATCATCTAATGCGATTTTAATGTTCTCAATTAAAGACCAATAAGTTGGCCAGTAATCGCCTGAGTTAACCCACGGACGCACAATGAAATTTACGCTTGAATCTGCTAGTTCAGACACTGATACGTTATAAGCTGGATCTTTAAGAATGCGTGACTCTTGATCTAGTACTGATTTAAGTACTTCTTTTGCTTTGCGTAAGTCTGCATCGTAACCAACACCAATAACTAGATCGATACGGCGAGTTGATTCGCGCGAGTAATTAATAATTGAGTCAGACATAATTTTAGAGTTTGGCATGATGATAACTTTGTTATCTGGTGTGCGTAGTTCAGTAGAGAAAATTTCGATTTTTTTCACTGTACCAGCTTTACCGCCAGCTTCGACATAATCACCCGATTTGAAAGGACGAAGTAATATAATAAGTACGCCAGATGCGAAGTTAGATAATGAACCCTGCAGTGCTAAGCCAACTGCTAAGCCTGCAGCACCTAAAATAGCGATAAATGAAGTGGTTTCTATGCCTATTTGTGACAACGCCATTAAGATTGTTGCCATAAATACGATGGCATAAACAATGCTTGATACGAACGAACCTACAGCTTTATCTACTTTCTTTTTATCGAATGCTTTTTCAGTTAGGTTAGAGCAAAATTTTGCAACACGACCGCCCAGTAAAAAGATCACCAATGCAATTACAGCTTGAATGCCATAATGCAAAATCAAACCTGAGTTTTCGTTTATCCAGTTAAGTATTGTATCCATTATCACTCCTGATATTCAGTATTAAGCAGTTTGCTGGTTAAATTATATCTGATTTCAATTTATTATTTAATTAATTAATCTATTTATCTTTAAAAGAACGTCTTTAGGGTTAATTTTTATTTTACCCAACCAGATAAAAAACGATTTAAACATTCATTCTCTGGCTGCTTTATGAACAAAAATATTCAATTTTAAATTTTTTTCACTTTTTTTGCTCTTAACCCTTCACAAGATTTATTATTTTATGTATTATCCGCGCCACACCAAACAAGGTGTGTTGTGGCGGTTGTAGCTCAGTTGGTAGAGCCCCGGATTGTGATTCCGGTTGTCGCGGGTTCAAGCCCCGTCAATCGCCCCATCTTTTCCCTTCTTATCTCAATATCAAATACGTTCTTAAAATTCCATTTTATTTATTAATTAATATTAAGCACAAACCAAAAATAATGGCTGAAGCCTGTTCCTACAAGAAATATACACATGCATTACTCGTATGAGAGCGCTTTAGCGCCGATTGGTTGTTGCATATAACCTAAGCCTAAACACAATCACGGCTGAAGCCTGTTCCTACAAGCAACATACAATACACACACATGACCTCGTAGGAGAGCACTTTAGCGCCGATTGGTTGTTGCATATAACCTAAGCCTAAACACAATCACGGCTGAAGCCTGTTCCTACAAGAAATATACACATGCACCATCCGGTAGGAGAGCGCTTTAGCGCCGATTTCATAATTTAATCTATACTTCATTAAACCGTTTTATATTTAAAGGATTAAAATGAAACTTCGGTCACAGCAGCTACGTCAACATCGTCACTCTATTATTAACCACTATTATTCTGTGACCACATGTACACATCAACGAGTTAAATTATTTGAGGATTTTTGTAATGCGCGAATTCTAATACGCTCACTAAAACAATCTGATTTAAATGGCTTAACTAAAACAATTTGCTTTGTAATAATGCCTGATCATATGCATTGGTTATTGCAGCTGAAAACACAAGATTCGCTATCTTCGGTGGTGGCTAAAGTGAAAGGGCGTACATCATTTCTCATGCAAAAAGCTAAAAATGAGCAAATTTGGCAAGCTGGTTTCTACGATTCATTAATTCGAGATGAAGAACATTTATTACATCAAGCAAGATACATAGCTGCCAACCCAATGAGAGCCGGTATTGTTGACAACCTTGGAAGTTATCCCCATTGGGATTGTATTTATTTAACCCCCTCTGAACATGACTAACATAATCACGGCTAAAGCCTGTTACTACAAGAAATATACACATGCACCATCCGGTAGGAGAGCGCTTTAGCGCCGATTGGTTGTTGCATATTATCTAAGCCTAAACACAATCACGGCTGAAGCCTGTTCCTACAAGGAACATACAATACACGCACATGACCTCGTAGGAGAGCGCTTTAGCGCCGATTGGTTGTTGCATATAACCTAAGCCTAAACACAATCACGGCTGAAGCCAGTTCCCACAATAAATACACGCATGCATTATCCCATAGGAGAGCACTTTAACGCCGATTGGCTTTTGCATATAGCCTAGGCCTAAGCAAAATCACGGATGAAACCTGTTCCTACAAGAAATATACACATGCATTATCCCGTAGGAGAGCGCTTTAGCGCCGATTGGTTGTTGCGTATAACCTAAGCCTAAGCACAATCACGGCTGAAGCATGTTCCTACAAGAAACATACACATGCATTACTCGTATGAGAGCGCTTTAGCGCCGATTGGTTGTTGCATATAACCTAAGCCTAAACACAATCACGGCTGAAGCCTGTTCCTACAAGAAATATACACATGCACCATCCGGTAGGAAAGCGCTTTAGCGCCGATTAGCGTACCCTCGCTAACTTTACTCTCGCCAGCTCGCAAGCTGCTTTCTTGCAGACAAAAAAATGCCACCTTTCGGTGGCATTACACACGGGATTATTTCTACATTATAGAAATTCTTTTCAAAAATTAGGTTCTAGGTTCTAGGTTCTAGGTTCTAGGTTCTAG